>JANXMD010000305.1 GCA_025354845.1 Verrucomicrobiota bacterium
GTTGGCGGTCGAAGATCCGTCGCGCGACTGCGTGGGACTCACGGCGACTTCGCGCATGGGGACAAATCGGAGCAGCACCCCAGCGTGGATGGTGAAGTAGTCGACACCCTGCTCTGCCTGTTCGACGAGGGTGTCACGGAAGATTTCCCAGGTGAGATCCTCGGCCTTGCCGCCGACCTTTTCCAACGCCTGGTAGATCGGAACGGTGCCGATGGGCACCGGGGAATTGCGAAGGATCCACTCGCGGGTGGCGTGGATGTTCTTTCCCGTGGAAAGGTCCATGACGGTGTCGGCACCCCATTTGGTGGCCCAACGCATCTTTTCCACTTCCTCTTCGATGGACGAAGCCACGGCGCTGTTTCCGATGTTGGCGTTGATCTTCACCAGGAAATTCCGGCCGATGATCATGGGCTCGGATTCAGGGTGATTGATGTTGGAAGGGATGATGGCACGTCCGGCCGCCACTTCCTCGCGCACGAATTCGGCGGTGATTTGAGCCGGAATGCGCTGCGGAAAGCGCCGGAACACCGAGGGCGTAAACTCGCTGGCGGTGCGCTGACTCGATCCCGAGTGCTGCAGTTGCGGGTCGTGACGCTGCGTCTTTCCTGCGAGATCGGCGAGACGCGCCCGGCCCAGATTCTCACGAATCGCAATAAACTCCATCTCAGGGGTGATGAGGCCCTGTCGCGCATACCAGAGCTGGGTCACCGGGTGTCCGGCGGAAGCGCGCAACGGGCGCCGGCGCTGCCCCCTGAGTCCGGGAAACTCCACCAACCGGTTCTTTTCTGCGCGGCTGGCATATTCGGCGTGCTTGCCGGAGAGATAGCCGTTGTCCTGCGGCTTCACCTCACGGCCGTCATACTCCTCGACATCGCCCCGAGAGCGAATCCAGGAGGCGCGGAGCGCAGGCAATCCCTCCTCCACCGTACCCTGGAACTCCGGATCGCCCCACGGCCCAGAGCAGTCATAAATGCGAACGGGCTCGTTGGCGGTCGAAGATCCGTCGCGCGACTGCGTGGGACTCACGGCGACTTCGCGCATGGGCACCCGAACCGCCGGATGTTTTTCGCCGGCGACATAGAGTCGACGACTGTTGGGCAGCGGTTCGCGGCTGCTCGGCTCAAAAGCGGATTTGGAGGCAATCATGGTCGAAAGTCCGGAAGTCTGCAGCAGGGCAGGAAATACCAGAACTGACCCGGTGAGAAATCCACACGGATTTCTCACCCACTTCGCTCCCTGCGGCGGCATGACCCGCATCAGGTTCAAAGGGTCGCCCGACCTCGGTGGTCGGACCTCTCAGCCCATCGGCTCCCCTGCTGTCAACGTTCTGCGCAGAATAGAGAGGAAGCCCGGGGAGTCAAGGGACCGACCTTTCCTCCGGGGCGCCTCGGACGCGAAGCTCAGCCATCGAATAACGCCCCCTTCTCGCTCCTTGGCGCCGAGAAATCGCCGGATCCGTCATTGCCAAGTTCCGCCTTCTTTGAGCATTTCCATCTCAGACCGGTCCATTCCTCCCATGCGCGCTACCCCCGCCCACCTTCGATTCGCCATCACCCTCGCCCTCTCCCTCGCCTCCGTTGCCGTCCACTCGGCCCCGGCATCGGGAACTCAGTGGGTGGACAACTTCGACCAAGCCAAGCAGGCGGCCACGACCGGGAAAAAGGACCTGCTGATGGATTTCACCGGCTCGGACTGGTGCAGCTGGTGCATCAAGCTGCGCAAGGAGGTGTTTGATCAGGCCGCTTTCAAGGAGGCCGCGCCCAAGGATTTCGTGCTGGTCGAACTCGATTACCCGCAGGACGACAGCAAGCTGTCCGCTGAAGTGAAGGCGCAGAATGCCCGGCTTCAGAAGGAATTCGCCATTCGCGGCTATCCAACCATTGTCCTCGCCGACGCGTCCGGCCGACCCTACGCGGAGACCGGCTACCAGGAAGGCGGTCCGGAGAAGTACCTCACCCATCTCCAAGAACTGCGAAAGATCAAGATCCAGCGCGATCAGGCCTTCGCCAAGGCGGAAAGCGTCACCGGGGTGGATCGGGCAGTGCAGCTGGCGGCGGGATTGAAGGCCATGGATGAAACCCTGGTCGCCAAGCACTACCGACCTGTTTTGGAAGAGATCACCAAACTGGACCCCGCCGACAAGTCCGAGCTCGCCGGGATCCGGTTCAAGGGCGACCTCGCGGGTCTGCAGGAAACCATGGCCACCATGGCAAAATCCGGTGGGGCAGCAGCGGCGCGAAAGCCCGTGGATGAGTTCTTCACCACGCATCCCAAGATCACCGCCGAACAACGCCAGGGAACCCTGATGGGCTTGCTGAATTTCTATCGCCCGCCGCAGGACAACGAGACCGTACTCAAGCTCATGGACGAGGTGAAATCGTTGAAGTCGGATTCACCACTCGGCCAGCAGGCGACGGCGATCGCTGACCGCGTTCAGAAGACGATCGCCGAAGCAAAAGCCGCTCCCAAACCCGCTGGCGACAAGCCCGCAGCCGCCGCGAAGTAAAGCGACCTGAAACAGCGATAGAGAAAGAGAAGGAGCCTGTCCAAGTGGACCGGCCCCTTTTTCGCGTCGAGGAGGTTGGTCTGGTCTGCCGACGATCAGTGCAGCTTCCGGATGGCTTCCTTCATTTCATCGAGATGCACCTGCGCGTCACGGCTGTCCGTGACGTGGGTGATCTTACCGGATTTGTCGATAAGGAAGCTGACCCGTCGGGCCATTGGTTTGTCGGGCATGCGAACCCCGAAGGCATCAGCAACCTTGCCGTCCGAGTCGACGAGCAAGGGAAAGTTGAGCGAGTACTTGGCTCGGAACTTCTGATGGCTTTCCGCAGAATCGAAGCTGACCCCAATAACCTTCACGCCGTCCTTTTGAAGGTCGCCCATGCGGTCACGCAACCCGCACGCTTCCTTGGTGCATCCCGGGGTGTCGTCCTTGGGGTAGAAATAGAGCAAGACGGCGGACTTGCCGGACTCAGTGGCCAGGGTCCAGGGCTTGCCATCCTGATCCTGGGACGCGACGACGGGCGCCTTCTCCCCGGCTTGAGGCACGGCGGCGAACAGCGATCCGGTGAGGAGGAGCGAGAGACCGCTCTGGCGCAACCATTGAGGAATCATGGAGGCCAATCTGCGCGTCGCTCCGAGAGCAGTCAAAGGCTAGTTCGAGGGTTGGGATTCCGTGCTCAACTCTCTTCGGCCCAGCGAATTGGTAACGTTGTCGCTCTCGAATCCCTTACATCTGGGGCTTGTGTCTTGCATCCGGGTTGGCCACTGTGGCGCCTCCAATACGCATTCCAAAGTCCGATGAGCGACTCCCAACAGCCGAAGGCTGCGGCTACCCGACGCAAGAATCGGTTCCGTTTTTTTGGAAACCAGAACGCATCGCGTCGCCGTGGGCGGCCGGGCGGTGTGCGGCGCTGGTTGGAGCGCCTTCCCGATCGCATGGTGGACCGCAAGATGAATGCCTACCAATTGGTGGCACTCGTCCTCGTAGGGCTCCTCATCTATTTCGTCATCATGCCCCTGATCGGTGACTGGAATCCCTCTGCCTCCACCGGCGACTAGCGGATCGCGACCTGCTGCTGACGACCCTCCAAAACTTCAGGGACGTTTCCAATCTGGAACTGCCGCGAGCACTTCGCGGATCGACACTTCGGCGCCGTCGCGTCGCTTGCTTTCATCGGCAGCCTGCATGAAGGCGAAGATCTCCAGGGTCTCTTCTTGGGACACCGGCGACACGCCGGACTGGAAAAAGCGCACCGCAACAGCCACCAGCGGGGCGTAGCCGTCATAAACACCCACCTTCTGGGAGCCCTTCGTCCCCTCGGCCATGCCCGAGTAGCCC
>JANXMD010000355.1 GCA_025354845.1 Verrucomicrobiota bacterium
GCCCCGGGGTGTACCTGCACAAGGATCGATTCGGCA
This sequence comes from Verrucomicrobiota bacterium, assembly GCA_025354845.1. Taxonomy (GTDB): domain Bacteria; phylum Verrucomicrobiota; class Verrucomicrobiia; order Limisphaerales; family UBA9464; genus CAIVQB01. The sequence goes on from JANXMD010000355.1 coordinate 37, forward strand.
CGGTTCTCTACGTCGGCAAGGCGCGCGATCTGCGGAAGCGAGTGAGCCAGTACTTTCATCCCTCCCGACGTATGGGGTGGGACCTGAAGTTCAACGCCTTGGTCGACGCCATTCACGACTTCGACTGGCACGTGGTGAAGAACGAGCCGGAGTCCCTCTTGCTGGAAGGACGGCTGATCAAGGACTTCCAGCCGCGCTTCAACGTCGATTTTCGAGACGACAAGCGGTTCCTGCTGCTCAAGGTCAACCTCAACGATCCCATCCCGCGTTTCACCCTCACGCGGCTGCGCAAGGACGACGGGTGTGTTTACTTTGGACCGTTCGCCCACAGTGGAAGCGTGCGGCGCGCGCTGACCCTGATGCGTCGGAAGTTTCATCTGCGCGGATGTCGACCGCTCACGCCCGGCGTGGCGGACCACAAGCACTGCCTCTACGGCAATCTCAAGCACTGCACCGCCCCTTGTATTGGCAACGTGACCCGCGACGAGTACCTCGCGCAGGTGCGCGCGGGCATCGAATTCCTGGACGGACAGACCGACGAGCTCTGCGCCGAGTTGGAGGCGGAGATGAAGAAGGCCGCTTCCGGGCTGGAATTTGAGAAGGCGGCGCAATTGCGCGACGCGCTGGAGGACTTGCGGCGCACCACACAAAAGACGGAGAAGTTCGAACGCATTCCGTACACGTTGCCAGTGGCGATCAATCCCGAGTCCGATCTCCGGGAGCTCGGGCGGGTTCTGGGCTTGTCCGGACCACCGGCGCGCATCGAGGGCTACGACATCTCCAACATCAGCGGGACCTTCATGGTGGCGTCGATGGTGAGCTTCTGGCACGGGCGGCCGGACCGGTCGAATTACCGGCGGTTCCGCATGAAGACCGTGACGCAACAGAACGACTTTGCCTGCATGGCCGAGACCATCCGGCGGCGCTATTCGCGATTGGTTCGCGAGATTCGGGACGGTCGAACGGCGGGACGTGACGACGCGGGCGAGGGGGGGGAGGCCGCTCCATCCGAGCTGGCGAGGGCGGTTCGCGACGTCTCACGAGCCTTCAAGGGGAAGAAATCGGGGGCGCTGACCGATGCCGCCGCGGCGCCGGCGTCACCGGATGGAGCTGCGGAATCCGTGGCGGAGGAGCTTCAAGCGCCCTGGGTGCCTCGGCCGCCTTCCAGGCCCGGATTGCCCGATCTGATCCTCATCGATGGCGGCCCGGGCCAGTTGAATGCGGCCTGCGCCGAGTTGGCGGCGGTGGGGCTGTCGCACATCCCTGTGATCGGTCTGGCCAAGGAAAACGAAGAAATCTACCGCCCGGGTGTGACGGAACCGCTCGTGCTCGGTCTCGACAACAACGCGGTGAAGCTGCTTCAGCGCGTTCGCGACGAATCCCACCGCTTTGCCAACACCTACAACGCCCAGCTGCGCCTCCGAAAGATCTCCGAAAGTATCCTCGACGAGTTTCCCGGCATCGGCGACGCCCGAAAACAGGCATTGCTGCGGAAATTTGGATCGGTTCAGCGGCTGCGGCGGGCTTCGGTGGAGGAAATTGCCGCGATTCCTGGATTGGGAGGACGCACGGCAGCCGATCTCAAGGCGTTTCTCGACGCCCGGGTTGAACAGGAGACCGCTCCCGGCGGTCGGTAGAAAATTCCGACGCAACCTTCTGGCGCTTTCGCCATTCGACAGGAATGGGGACGGGCCGCTAGGTTGCCCCACGGTTTACTGATGGATTCCACTCCCATGATCGAGGTCCGTGACCTCACCAAGCGCTATCCCGGCCGCACGGCCGTGAACGGGCTGACATTTTCCGTCGGCCGGGGCGAGGTTGTGGGCTTCCTCGGTCCCAATGGGGCCGGCAAGTCCACCACCATGCGGATCCTCTCCAGCTTCATGCCTGCCACCAGTGGCACGGCGCGGGTGGCGGGATTCGATGTTTTCCATGAGGCCGACGAAGTGCGTCGACGCATCGGGTACATGCCTGAGAACAACCCGCTGCATCTCGACATGCGGGTGCGCGAGTACCTGAAATTCCGGGCCCGGCTGAAAGGGCTGGGCTGGCGTCGCAGCCGTGAGCGGGTGGACACGGTCCTTCAGCAATGCGGATTGATCGATGTCGAACGCCGCATTCTCGGCCAGCTTTCCAAGGGTTACCGGCAACGTGTGGGGCTGGCCGACGCGCTGGTGCATGAGCCGGACCTCGTGATCCTGGACGAGCCGACGATTGGTCTCGATCCAAACCAGATCCGTGCGGTCCGCGCGCTCATCAAGGAAGTTGGCCGCAGCCACACCGTGTTGCTCTCCACCCACATTCTCAGCGAAGTGGAGATGACCTGCAATCGGGTGCTCATCCTGAACCGCGGTTCGATCATTGCCGCCGATACCACCGAGAACTTGGAGCGCCATCTGTCGCTCGACGGGCAGGTGGTCGCGGAGATCGCCGCGCCGCTCGCGTTGGTCCGGGAGGCATTCCGGGATCTACCGGGCGTGGCACGCATTGACGTGTCGGAAGCGGAGGGCGCCTATGTCCGCCTCGCGCTGACGCCCAAGGAAGGCGAGGATCTACGAGCGCTGGTGTTCGAGCAGGTCCGGCAGAACGGCTGGACGCTGCGGGAACTCACCCGGAGCCGTCATTCGCTGGAGGATATTTTTGTGCATCTCACCCGGGGACGAAAGGAGGAGCTCCTCTGATGGCGGTGTTTCTCGCCCTAGTGCGACGCGAACTGGGCGTCGCGTTCAACTCTCTCACCGGTTACGTGGTGATTGCCGTGGTGCTGCTCCTCAGCGGCTGCTCGCTGGTGGACATCATCACCAAGCTAAACGGCGGTCGCGAGGCCGGCCCGGTGGTCGGGTTGTTCTACCGGAGTCTCTATTTCTGGCTGATCCTGCTGCCGTTACCGGCGGTGATCACCATGCGCTCGTTTGCCGCGGAGCGTTTGAGCGGCACTTACGAATCGCTGATGACCACTCCGGTGGGAGATTGGCAGGTCGTGCTGGCGAAGTATGCGGGAGCGATGGTGTTCTACGCGCTGGCCTGGCTGCCGCTGCTGGCGGTGCTGGCCGTGCTTCGTCAGGTGACTCATCAGGAGGCGTTTCTCGAACTGCGTGCCACGATCGGAGCGTACCTGGGTATCGGCCTGATTGGATCCCTGTTCATTTCCATGGGCTGCTTTGCCTCGGCACTGACACGCAGTCAGCTCGTGGCCTGCATGCTGTCGTTCCTCATGACGATGGGACTTTGGGTGATCGGGCTT
>JANXMD010000378.1 GCA_025354845.1 Verrucomicrobiota bacterium
ACAAACTCACTTTGAGGCTTATTTTTCATCCCCCACCGTGTGGCGGGGGCGAACCGTCAACTCAACCATTTTTCCCGCATTTCCGTGGGATGCTACTGATATGAAATCAAAATGCCTGTTAACTGTATTTCTGGCCGGATGGTGTTCCATCACCGCTCCGGCGCAAGTCGGGCCGGACGACGCGGTGGTGCGGAGCGTTGACCACGAATACCCGAGCCTTTTTGAATTATACAAACACATCCACGCCCATCCGGAGCTTTCTCTGCACGAGAAAGCGACGGCGGCGCGGATTGCGGAGGAATTGAGGCAGGCGGGCTTCGAGGTGACTACGGGTGTGGGCGGAAATGGCGTCGTCGGCGTCTTGCGCAACGGACCGGGGCCAACGGTGCTGCTGCGGACGGAGCTGGACGCGCTTCCGATCAAGGAGGAAACCGGGCTGCCTTACGCCAGCACCGGAACCACTCAGAATGGCGCTGGCGTGCAAGTTCCACTGATGCACGCCTGCGGGCACGATGTTCATATGACGGTATTTGTCGGAACCGCGCGGCTGCTTAAACAAATACAATCCCAATGGCGGGGAACCCTCGTGATGATGGGCCAGCCTGCGGAAGAAGACGGAGACGGAGCCACAGACATGCTGAAGGACGGTCTGTATGAGCGATTTCCGCGTCCTGATTTCTGCCTGGCTGTGCATTGCAGACCGGACCAACCGGCCGGAACGGTGGGGTGGACGGAAGGTCCGGCCCACGCCAACGTGGATTCGGTGGACATCGCCATTCGGGGCATCGGCGGTCACGGCGCATGGCCACACGACACCAAGGACCCAATTGTTTTGGCGGCGGAGACCGTGATGGCGCTGCAGACCATCGTCAGTCGCGAACTCAAGCCGGGAACGCCGGCTGTGGTCACGGTCGGATCCATTCACGGCGGGACCGCGCACAATGTGATTCCCGATGAAGTTAAATTGCAGCTGACTCTTCGTTCCTACTCCGATGAGGTGCGACTGCAAACCATTGCCGCGATTCGGCGTATCACGCATGGGCTGGGCTTGGCGGCAGGCCTGCCGGAAAACCGCCTGCCGGTGGTCCAGGTCCTGGAGAGTGAATTCTCCCCGGTGATGGTCAATGATCCCGCGTTGACGCGGCGGGTGACGCAAGTGTTCCGGACGGTGTTCGGCGAATCGAAGGTGCTCCATCGAGATCCGGTGATGGGCGCGGAAGATTTCGGGCAATTGGGCCGCACGCAGGAGAAAGTGCCGATTTGCATGTTTTGGCTCGGCACAGTAAGCGAGGAGTCGGTGACGGAAAGCCAGCGTTCGGGCAAACCGTTGCCCTCCCTCCATTCCAGTTTGTATGCGCCCCTGCCCGAGCCATCGATCAAAACGGGGATCCGGGCGATGACAACGGCATTCCTGGAACTCACCGGGAAGAAGTGAAGCCGGGTCCGAATCGACCGCGCGATATCAAGGGGATGTCCGTCTGCTTGGAGGACCATCCGACGCTGGGCGCGGCGCCCCAAACCGTTCGGACCGACGGAATGTATTGGGTCATCTTGGCAGTCGGCGCCGTTCGGGCGAACACTTGGAATCTCCAGTTCAACATGTCCGCAACATAAAGAGTCTGATTGGGTCCTATCATCAGGAAATGTGCCCAGGCCATTTGGCCGGGCTTGTGCGCGGGTTCGCCCAAGGCGCCGAGAATCTTCCCGCTCGGATCCAATTCAAGGATCCAGTCGTATCCTCCATCGGCCATCCAGACATGCTGATCCGGCGTGATGAACAGTCCGTAAGGATAACCGATGCCGGTCCATTGCTTGAGGAAGTGACCCTCGGAATCGAAGATCTGTATCCGTTGATTTTTATTCGGTGATGGGAGATTCCTGGTGTTCGCACCCCAGGCTAGAGTTGTGGAGGGTCTTTGGGTGACCGTTTTGGGTGCGGAAGGGAGATGTCTGACGCGGAGAGCACAAAGGCGGGGGGAAAGGGCTCGGGCTGGGGGGATTGAGCGACGCAGAGCCGATTCTCTCCGTCTGGCTAATTCTTGGCATCGGGGGATCCGCCTCTTCCCGCTGGCGGCTGCGGAATCCGGCTTGGTGCCTTTCACGTGGCCCCGGTATAGTCGCCCCATGTTCTCGACTCTGTCCCTGACCCTGGCCGCTTCGGATGCGGTAGCTGCTGTTCATGGGGCGGCGCCGTCGGCGGGGTTTGGTCCCGTCTTCTGGTTCCTCATTCTGCTGTGCGGTGTCTCGTTCGCAGTCATTTTGGAGCGCGCGCTCCTGTTCCGTCGCGAGCAGATCGATTCCGCGCAGTTTCTCGCCGGCGTTCGCAATGTGCTCAAGCGCGACAATGTCCTGGAGGCCCTCTCGATCTGCGACGCTACTCCCGGCCCGGTGGCGCGGATGGTGAAGTCGGCGATTCTGGTCCGCGAAGGCGGCCGCGAGCGGGTGCAGGAAGCGATTGAGGAGATCGGCCTGACCGAGGTCCCGCGCCTGGAGGCGCATCTGGCGTTTCTGGCCACCATCGCCCAGATCGCGCCGCTGCTGGGACTGCTGGGAACGCTGTTGGGATTCACGGGTGTGTTTCGCGAATTGCGCCGCCCCGACGGCGGGGGCTTTGGGTACGCGGCACCTGGGGAGATGTTTGACGGACTCATGCAGGCCTTGTACGCGGCCTCGCTGGGCATCGGTCTGGCGATCGTCTGCTACGCGGCCTACAATTATCTGGTCACTCGGGTGAACACGCTGGTCCTGGACTTGGAGCGCGCTGGCGGCGAGGCGGTAAAAATGGTCTGCGGCGACAACGGGTCGGCGAAGCCCTCGAACTCCTGAAATGAAATTCGCCCGCACCACACGCCTGCTCACCGGCCGCCCCGAGGCCGCGCCCTATCTGTGCGTTCTCTTCCCGCTGGCGATCGTTTCACTCTTTCATGGGTTTCTGGTGTTGCCGCGAGGCTTGCGGATCGAGCTGCCGCAGGCGAATTCCCCGGGCGCTGTGGCACCCGGGGAGCGCGTGCTGGTGCTTGGACTGGATGCGAACGAACAGATCTACTTCGAGAACCAACACGTGGAATGGGCGGATTTGAAGGAGCTGCTTTCCGCACGCGCCCATGCGCCTGGAGGGCCTGGGACCCTGGTGCTGCAGTCGGATCGCGACGTTCGTGCCGCGAGGCTCACAGAGATCTCCGAGGTGGCCCAGCAAGCTGGCCTGCGGAGCCTAGTCTTTCTCACGCGTCCCGCCTCGCCTTGAGGTGCCGCCATGAACCCCGAACCAACTCCCGCCCAAGCCGCCTTCGGTTCATGGCCTCCATTTCGAGTGCTGGTGACCGGGCTGTTTGTTTCGGCGGGGCTGGCTGGTGGCATCCTGGGATTCACTCACTGGCCGGAGCTGCCGCAGCCAGCCTTCGACGCCGGAATGCGCCGACAGTGGGTCTCGGATGCGGGTGCGGTGCACGCGTGGCGTCTGGGCGCCGGCGACCCGACTCAGTTCGCCCGCCCCGACGCCCCGGGTTTTTCTGAGGCGGTCCGTGCCCACCGTCCAGTCGTGGCCTATCAGGTGACGGAATATCAACCCCCCGTGCAGTGGCTTGATTCCGGAGGGGCGGGGGAACGCATTGGACCTAAACCGGTGGTGGCGGAGCCGGCGTCCTCGCGGCGCAGCGAGCCCACGGTTCGTTTTTCAGGAGAAACCGTGCCCGAATCTCTGACCACGTCCACGCCATTGGTCTATCCGCGCGGGATGCTTTGGGAGTGGCCGATCCAGGGAACCCTGCCCGTGTTTCCCTCGGCTCCCGCGGGCGCGACGCTCACCGGGCCCACCCAGATCCAGCTCGCGGCGGGTCCCTCGGGAACGCTTGTCGTGCGTCGTCTGGCCCGGTCCTGCGGCGATCTGGCCGTGGACCAACTGGCCCTGGAGCGTTGCCGGACGCTGCAGTTTGTCCCCAGTACGGAGGAGCCCGGCCCGATTCTGGATGCGCAGGGTCCGCTGGTTTGGGGCGAACTTCAGATTTACTGGACCGTCGCTCCGCCGCCTGGATCTTGATCCTTGGCACCGCATGCAGCCCGAAACCTTCATCAGTCTGCTGATCCTCTCGCTACTCACCGGGCTGGGTGCACTGGCGCTGATGGATGAGTTCCGCAAGCGTCGCATCCAGGCGGCTGAATCTTCGGATCGGATCTTCCGCTGTCTGCAGTGCGCGATGATCTACACCGACGACGCCAGCGTGGAACGTTCCCGCTGTCCGCAATGCGGGCGCACGAACGACCTGTTTCGGTTTTGAAGAAAACCAGCGCCTGCCGGCGGCCGTGTCCCGTAGCGCGGGTCGGGCTTACTCGGAGGACTTGCCGGTCTTGATTTCCACCACGTCGTGCGGTGCGGCCTCGCGTTGTCCAGCGGGGCTGACGCGGATATAGCGGGCCTTGGAGCGCAGTCCGGCCAGATCGGGCGCGCCGAGATACCCCATGCCCGACTGGACGCCACCGACCAACTGGGCGAGTACGCTGTCCACCGAACCGGAGACTTCCTTGAGCGCCTCGACGCCCTCGGCAGCCACCTTGCGGCTGGAGTCGGCCGCGACATGTCCGTATCGCGCGGCGGAACCGGCCTTCATGGCGGAGAGACTCCCCATGCCACGGTACTGTTTGTACAGCTTGCCGTTGATTTCCATGATCTGTCCGGGCGCCTCGGGGCAACCCGCGAACATGCCGCCGCAGATCACGGCGTGGGCCAGAGTGAGCGCCTTAACCACGTCTCCCGACTTGGTGATTCCGCCGTCGGCAATGACGGTCACTCCGCATTTGGCGGCTGCCTGGGAGGCGACGTAGAGTGCCGTGAGCTGGGGAATGCCCACGCCGGCGACGATGCGGGTGGTGCAAATTGAGCCGGGTCCCTGTCCCACCTTGATGACATTGGCGCCGGCCTTGGCGAGGAACTCCACCCCGTCGCCGCTGGTGACATTGCCGGCGATGATGGGCAGATCGCGGAAGGCGGAACGGATGAGCGCGACGGATTCCCCAACCCCTTTGCTGTGGCCGTGCGCTGTGGAAACGGCCACCACATCGGCGCCACGGTCCACGAGGGCCGACACGTGGTTCAGGATGCGGTCGCGATCGAGCGACCCGTCTGATTTGCGCGAGGTGGACACGGCGGCACCGCAGACGAGGCGGAACTGGGAATCGCGCGCTGGTTTCAGCCAGGCACCCTTTTCCGCGGTGATTCGCTCGATGTCGCTCAGAGTGAACAGTCCGCGGAGACAATCCTGATCGTCCACCACCAGCAGCTTGTGGATGCCAGGATGATCGGTGAAGAAGCGGTCGGCGCGTGCGATGGGGTCGGCGGCCAGTTCCTTCACGTTGATGGTGTAAACTTGCGATCGGGGCTGCAGGGATTCGGAAACCCTCCGCTTGGCGTACCGCGGTTTCACCACGTGACCCGGGAGCAGGCCGAGGAGGCGTCCGGCACCGTCCACCACCGGGAAGGTGGAGAAGGAGAACCGCTTCCGTTCAATGTGATCCAACACGTCCCCAATGGCTTGGTCGGGCGAGACCTTGATCGGCTCCTGGATGAGGCCGTGGACGTGGTTCTTCACCCGGCTGACCTCAGCCAGTTGTTCCTTCTCGGGGATGTTGTAATGGATGAGTCCGAGCCCGCCGTTGAGGGCCATGGCGATGGCCATGCGTGCTTCGGTGACGGTATCCATGTCCGCCGAAATCACCGGAATGTTCAACTGCAGCCCCGGCGTCAGGGTGGTGTGGAGTTGGGTGTCGCGCGGGAGGATGTCGGAATAGAGCGTCGCGAGCGTGACATCGTCGAAGGTGAGGCCGGTTCCGCGATGACTTCGGAAGAAGGCGTTGGCCGGCGAGTAGAACTCGGCGTCAGCGTGGTTCGGCGAATCGGTGTCTGCCATGGCGGAAAATCAGGCAGCGCCGGGGTGGCTGGCAAGGCTGAATCGCGGTGCCTCCAATCGCCCCTGCTGTCCCGCATTTCCGACTGGTGACTTCCAGCAGGTCTTCTATCTTGTCCTGCCGTTTCCATTTTTTGGAGGTTTGACCCATTTGTCGAATGACATACTCGGATTCCCCTGGTTTGGCCTGCTGCCGATGTCTGCTGCTCTTGGTGTTTGCTTTCGGGGGGGTCCTTTCGAGCCGGGCCCAGCCTGCTGTGGGAGTGGAGCGCTACGGAAGCTGGCCCGGGTACGTCCGGGGTTACTCCCCCCATGCGACTGCATCGCGGACGCGGCTGGTAACCAGCGTTTATCCGGTGATCAACGACCCGCTTCCGAACTATCCGGCGGCAATCCAGGTGTTCGACATCAGCACGCGGGTTCCCAGCCGGCCGGATTGCATCCTTTCGGTCTCCAATGGGTACGCGGGGAAGCCGGTGCTTTTCGGGGATTCCCAAGGGTGTGCCGTTTTGGGTTCGGCAGTTTATTCCGCCACGACGACGTTCCTGCGGATTTACGATGTGCGTCATGCGTCGACCTCAGCGTTGGTCGCGCAATTGTCCTACCCCGGCCCTCCGGTAGCCCTGACGGGCGAGGGATCCCTCTTGGTCGTCACCCACGCCCCGAGCGTGCAGTCCACCTCCATGTCGCTGATCGATGTCGGGAATCCCATGGCCCCGGTTCGCCTCGTGACGTTTTCCTCGAAGCATCCGATCCAGGGCGCACGCGTCTTCGGGACGCGGTTGTTGACCTGGGGCTCATCGCTTGAGGTGTACGATATTGCCACGCCAAAGTCCCCGGTTCTGTTGGGACAGTTTCCGCTCTCCGGAGTGACCTACGATGTGGCCGCATCCGGCGATTACGCCTACGTGGCACTGGGGAACGAATTCGATCCAACGCCAGGAATCCAGGTGGTTGACCTGTCCGCACCGACGACTCCGGTGAATGCCGGAATCCTTTCGGGGCATTTTGGCGGCTGCTTTGCGGTGCGGGTTGTGGGGCCGTCGTTGTTGAGCGTGGACGCGTTTGGATTTGTCACCCGGTGGTCCCTGGCGACCCCTGCCAAACCGCGTGAACTGGAGTCCATTTTGCTGGAGAACATGGATGTCGGAACCTATGACCTCTCTGCAACGGCGGCGAGCGGGGTGGACCACCAAGGCCGGGTGCGGGTCGCCGGCTGGGGTCCAGATGGTAGTGCCGTCACCAATCTCGGGGGAACCAGACTCGAACTTACCGGCACTTCCCTGCACCTCGCGGCGGCGGGAACACGGGTTTTTTTGGGGGATTCGGGCCTCAGTCCGGTTCGCATTTTCGACGTGTCCGCCCCGGGCATCGCGACGGAAGTCATCGCTCCAGACAAGCAGGGGCTCTTCAGCGGATACGATCAGGTGTTTGATGTCGATGCCTCCGGGAGTCGGTTGGTGTTGCAACAGCCCGACGGGTTGGTGGTTTTTGATGTGTCCAATCCGCAGGTACCGGTGCGCCTCGGGCTGATCGACGGCACCTCGCAGCCGGGAAGTTTCCGGCTGCGCGGGAACCGCCTTGTTTCGGCAAGAGGAAACACGCTCACGATTCATGACCTGACGCAGCCGGGAAATCCGATCCTGCTCGGAACCCTGAAGCGCACACCTGGATCGTATGCGTCGATGGACACCGACGGGACCCTCGCCGCCGTGGCAGATGACACGCTTCAATTTGGACGGAGCGTGGCGTTCTATGACGTTTCGGATGCGGCCAATCCCCGGGAGCTCTCGCGGATGACGTTTGGTGACGGTCCGGGCGGGGTGAAACTCGGCGGAGGCTTTGCCTACGTGGCGGCGTATGAGGACGGAGTTCGAATCTACGACGTTCGCGTGCCGCAGAAACCCGTGCTGGCTGCCCATGTGGAATTCGCGAACCCCGTCAAGGTTTGGGCCATGGGGGTGACCTTGCAGGGGCAACTTCTGTACGTCGCTGCGCGCACGGGAGGGTTGATGGTGTACGATGTGAGTGATCCTTATCACCCACGGTTGGTGGGACGGCACCCGGTCGACGGGGATGCCTTGGACGTTGCCCTCAGTGACCGCGGTGTTTGTGTTGCGGCCGCGGAATACGGATTGCAGGTTTTCGGGTCCTTTCCGATTACTGCTGGAGCTCCGATGCGGGAAGCAGCTCCGGAAGGAACCCAGTTCCGTGTGGCCCTTTCCAAAGCCGGATTGGAAGGGGCGAATGCTGTCGTGACGGCAGAATCCGCCTTGAATCCGGCGGCGGGACCGTGGGAGCCGGTACCTCCATCCTGGCTTCAGTCGGATGGCGAGTCGTGGAGCATCCGGGCCCCAACTACTGGGCTAGCGCGGCTCTTTCGATTTCGCGTCGAGTTCCCCTAGGTCGGTCACGAGGATGCCGCCTCTGTCGAGGAGGGTGGGGTTGCGCGGCGACGGTAGAGCACCACGACATTGCCGATCAGCGTGACCAAGTGGCTTCCGCTCTTGGCGGCGAGTTCCGGCGCGAGGGTCTTGCGTTCCTCCTTGAACTCGGTGAGGCGGATCTTCACCAGCTCGTGCTGTTTGAGCGCTTCGGCGAGGGACTTGAGGAACGGCTCGCTCAGTCCGGCCTTTCCGAGCTTGAGGACGGGTTCCAATTTTTGGGCACGGGCCTTGAGTGCCCGCAGTTCAGAACGGCTGGGGGAATTGGCAGCGGGAGCGGCATCGGTGTCGGTCGGACTCGTCATTCGCGGGCAGCCTACCTGCGGGGCGGCGCTCCCGCCAGCTGCGAGTGGTGGCGGTTATTTCGTTGGCAGTTGTCATCAGAATTCCCACCTTTGTCCATCGACCGCCACCGCACCCGGTGCGGTGTCCCCTACATGTCCAAGCCGTCCAGCGTGTCCCATCCTCCCGAGTTTTCGGTCGTGGTTCCCTTCTACAATGAGGAGGCAAACCTGCAGTCGCTGATCGGAGAGATTCTGGGTGTGATGCACGCCCTGGGCCGGCCGTTCGAGATCCTCATGATGGACGACGGAAGCCGCGACCGCACGCCGCAGCTGCTCGAGGCGATTTGTCGGGCGCATCCGGAATGTCGTCACCTTCGCCTGGTACCCAACCGCGGACAGGCCTCAGCAGTGTATCACGGACTGCAACGGGCCATCGGCGCGTTCATCGTTACGATGGACGGCGATGGACAGAACGATCCCGCCGACATTCCGGCTTTGGTTCGACGTCTCGAGGAACCCGATGCTCCCGACATGGTCGTCGGCATCCGGAGAAACCGTCAGGATTCCGCCTTCCGACGCCGCATTTCGAAAGTCGCCAACGTGGTCCGCTCCCGGATCCTTCGCGACGGGATGACCGACAGCGGGTGCGCCCTGAAGGTGTTCCGCCATGAGGTGGTCGCATCGATGATTCCGATCCGTACGCTGTATTCATTCATGCCAGCCATGGCGGTCGCGGCCGGGTTTCGTGCGGTGCAGATTCCGGTGAATCATCGGGCGCGAACCGGCGGAAACTCCAGCTACGGGCTGGTGGTGTTCCTCTGGCGGCCGGTGCTGGACCTGCTCGGGATGTGGTGGTTTACGCGCCGCCGATTCCTTCAGGTGCGATCGCGCGAGCTCCTGGAGGCGGGCC
>JANXMD010000441.1 GCA_025354845.1 Verrucomicrobiota bacterium
TCCCCGAAGGCGCGCCTCCGTTACCGTTTCGTCACCTGGAAGCGGATTCCGGGTATCCGACCGAATGGACTCTCAGACCACCCGCAACCCAACTCCCGTGGAAGACTTGCGCCATCGCCGGCACACGCTGCGCAAGAATCCCAACTGGCTCCGACGACTCGGTATCGGCTTTCAGGCCTTTTTGGAGTCCCGAATCGCCGCCGCCTCGCCGCTCGGCGATCCCCACATCTACAACACCGCAGATTTTCCGTGGGTGAAGCCGATCGAAGGCGACTGGTCTCTCATCCGCAAAGAACTCGACCAGGTGATGGTGTACCGGGACCGGATGCCCAGTTTTCAGGACATCCTCAAGGAGGTCAGCGCCATCCAGCAGGACAACAACTGGAAGACCTACTTCCTCGCAGGCATTGGCATGAACTGCTCGGAGAACGCGAAACGCTGTCCCGAAACGATGCGCCTGTTGAGCACCATCCCGGGAATGAGCACGGCGTTTTTCAGCATCCTGTCGCCCGGCAAACACATCCCCGCGCACCGTGGGGCGTGGAATGGAATCCTCCGCCTGCACGTCGGGCTGATGGTGCCGCAGCCCCGCGAGAACTGCCGCATCCGCATCGGCAACGAGTTCTACTCCTGGACCGAGGGACGCGCGTTGATCTTTGACGACACCTTCAATCATGAGGTCTGGAACGAAACCGACGGCTACCGCGTGGTGCTGTTCGTGGACTTCTCGCGTCCACTTCGGCAGCCGTGGCGGTGGTTCAATGAGCGGCTCACTCGGTGGGGGGCCCTCGCGCCGTTCCTGCGAGAAGCAGGGGAGAAGCAGAAGAAGTGGCAGGAACTCCTCTGGAAGCCCATGACCTGACCCAATCCTTGCGATGCCGCTACCCCTGCCTATCGTTTCCCCATGACCGCATCGTTCTCCGTTTCCGCCCACTACACCGGCGGCTGGGACGAGGTCCGTCTCCAGCGTTGGGCCGCACAATTGCGTCAACGACTCGACGCGCCCGAGGTGACCCTGGGAGTGGTCTTTCTCACGCCGCACTTCTTCCCCATGGCAGCCGAGGTGCTGGAGTTGCTTCGGCTCCATGCGCGCATCCCGCTGCTCGTCGGATGCTCAGCCCGAGGGCTGGTGGTCAATGAATCGGAACTCGAGGCGGATTCCGGGTTGGTCGTTCAGTTGTTCCACCTGCCGGGTGCCAAGTTGCGGGCGGTGCACCTCACCCAGGAACAACTCGAAGCCATCGAAGCGCCCCAGGACTGGCACCGGGTCAGCGGATTGACTCCGGCCAACGTCCGTGGATGGCTCGTGTTTGCCGACCCCTTCCGGTTCGACGGTGAACGCTGGCTCGAATCCTGGAATCGCGCCTTCCCCGGCATTCCCGCCGTGGGCGGCCTGGCGGCCGGCCCCGCGACCGAAGAACGCACCCAGTTGTACCTGGACGGCCGGGTCCTCGAAGAAGGTGCTGTCGCCGTTGCACTCACCGGGGCCGTGCGCCTCGAAACCGTGATTTCCCAGGGCTGCACGCCGATCGGTGTCCCCTGGACCATCACCAAGTCCGACCGCCATTACATCCAGCAGATTGGCAACCGCCCCGCCTACCGGGTGCTCGTCGAGACCTTCGAATCCATGCCGCGCGAGGAGCAGGTGCTCACCCGGGGAAACCTGTTTGTGGGCTTCGCTGGAGACGAATACCGCGAGGACTTTCAGCGAGGCGATTTCCTGGTCCGCAACGTTCTCGGCGCCGATCCGCAAAACGGCGTCATCGCGGTGGGCGCCTTACCTCGGCCGGGTCAGACCGTGCAATTTCATCGGCGCGATTCGGTGACGGCGACCGAAGACCTCATCGCAGTGCTCGAGCGCGCCCGCCTGAGGCTCGAAGGGCAAACCCTCCTCGGTGGCCTCCTCTGCGTATGCAATGGCCGCGGTCGTCACCTGTTCGGCAAGCCTGATCACGATGCCGGACTGGTCCAGGAGCTGCTCGGCCCCCTGCCCGTCTGCGGCTTCTTCTGCAACGGTGAGCTAGGCCCGGTCGGCGGACGCAACTTCCTCCACGGCTATACCGCCGCGCTCGGGCTCCTCGTGCGCGACTGATCCGCACCATCCGCGACGACACAGGAATTCTTGCACGGCTTGGAGCAACAGCAGATGGTCCGCCTATCCCGTCTGTCACCATGAATCGCCCCCACGTTCCCATCTCGCTCTCCCTTTCTCTGGCCGCCTTGGTTTGCGCGCCACTGGTTCAGGCCGGCCTCCTCGCTCCGGGCGAGACGCTGCACAAGCTCAGCGGCGCCTTTGAATTCACCGAGGGCCCGGCTGCCGACCGCGACGGGAACATTTATTTCACCGACCAGCCCAACGACCGCATCGTCCGCTGGGACGGCAAGACAGGCTCCTTTTCCGACTGGATGAAGCCCGCCGGCCGCTCCAACGGCATGCATTTCGACAAGAAGGGCAACCTGATCGCCTGCGCCGACGAGAAGAATGAGCTGTGGTCGATCACCCCGGACCACAAGATCACCGTGCTGGTGACGGACTTCGGCGGCAAGTTGCTGAACGGCCCGAACGACGTCTGGCCACGCCCGGCCGGCGGCCTGTATTTCACCGATCCGCTGTACCCACGCCCCTACTGGAAGCGCGATCCGAAGCGTCAACCGGACGGCGAACACGTTTACTTCCTTGGCGCCGATCACAAGACCCTCACGCCGGTGGCAACCGATCTAAAGCAGCCCAACGGCATCGTCGGGACCCCGGATGGCAAGAGCCTGTACGTCGCCGATATCGGTGCCGGGAAAACCTACGCCTACGACATCCAGAAGGACGGTTCGTTGGCCGGAAAGCGCCTCTTCTGCAACCTCGGCTCGGACGGCATGGCCTTGGACAACCAGGGCAATGTGTATCTCACCGGCAAGGGCGTGACCGTCTTCGACAAGGCGGGCAAGCAGATCGAGCACTTTGACGTCGCCGAACCCTGGACCGCGAACGTGACCTTCGGCGGTCCCAACCACGACTTCCTCTTCGTCACCGCCAGCAAGGCCGTGTACGGCGCGAAGACCGTGGTCAAGGGCGCGAAATAAATCAGTAGCGCGAGCGCCGCCTACCAAAAGGTGGGGTCCGACCTGCCGGTCGGCCCATACTTCACCACGACCAGCGAAGCGCCGTCGTGGCCGCCCGGGCGGACGGACGCCACCGCCACGCCTCGGCGCGTCCACAAATTGGAAACCCTCCGCACACCCTTTGGCGTTCCGCTCGGGCGGAACGGACAGTCACGGCGGCGCAGCAGCACCGCCCCACCTCTTTCGACTTTCGACAGTCGACTCGTAGTTAGGGCGGAAACCCGATCGCCAATTTCACCGCCGAATACTCGGGATGAATCGTTCCGTCCCGGGCACGAATGATCAGATCCGGCTCCGTCCAAGTGCGGCTGCGGAAGGTCGGCGGTAGATCCTCAGAACGCATCATCCCGAAGAGCCCCACCAGGGGCGGATCGCCCTCGCGAAACACTACCGGCCGCATGCGAACGATCGTAAGTCCCGCCGCCTTCGCGCCCGCGTCCACCCGCGCGCGCTGCTGCGGCTCGGCCGGAAACACACAGGCGAAGAACCCGCCAGGCGCGAGATGCTTCGCCGCCACCACGCAGTAGTCGGCCACAGTCCCGCGGAGCTCGAAACGACAGGCCAGCTTCTGCGGATGCTCGCTCTCCACGCCGGTGCCCGACGGGAAGTACGGCGGGCTGCCCGTGATCAGATCAAAGCACTCGTCCGCCCGGAGCACACCCGGTTCCCGGAAATCGCCGGCACGGATTTCCACACGCGATTCGAGTCCATTGTACCGCACCGATTTCCGCGCCAATTGCAGGCTCCGTTCCTGCGCCTCAACCGTGACCAGACGAACCCCGGGCAATCGCCAGGCCACCACCGTCGACACCGTCCCGATGCCGCTGCCGAGATCCAGCGCCGTCGCGGCCGAGGGACACCACGAAGTGCCGCACCAGCCGGTCAGAATGTCGTCGGTGGAAAACCGGTGCCCGTCCCGAAGCTGGAAAAGACGGAAATGTCCACAGATGGCATCCAGCGTTTCATCGGACTCCGGCGTCATCCCCGCCAGGTGACCGGGCGCGACGGGGCCAGGTTTGGTCCATCCCTTGAACTGCGGTTCGACAACTGGAGTCATGCGTCCGTGTCGGCACATTCACCGTCACGGAGCTGCCTGAGGCAATCCCGGTTTGCTCGAACTTCAACTTTTCGTCGAATGGTGGACTCAACTTTGGCGCAAACGCACAGGTTGCGGAGCGCAGGATTTCGGCAGTAGTTTGATGCCGTGCAACTGCCGGAGCTTCTTCAACAGATCGACTCCCTCAAGGTGGAGATCGAAGCCCTTCGTCCCCTCAAGCCAGAAATCGAGCAGAGAGTGATGCAGAAGTTCCGCCTCGATTGGAACTACAACTCGAACGCCATCGAAGGCAATCGACTCACACTCGGTGAAACCAAGGCATTTCTCCTCGAAGGGCTAACCGCCGAAGGAAAACCATTCCGCGACTACCTAGACATCAAGGGGCACAATGAGCTGCTCAATTTTCTGGAAAGATTCATTCGACAGCAGGAGACACTTACCGAGGCATCCATCCGGCACATGCACTCGATCCTCCTCGGAGCCCCGTACGAGGTGAACACCATCAACGTCGATGGGGCGCCCGCTAGAAAACGCATCATCCCGGGGGCCTACAAGGAATCGCGCAATTGCGTCCAAACCGCCACCGGTGAAACGCACTTCTATTGCCCACCAGTGGATGTTTCTCCTCGCATGAAGGAACTCCTCGACTGGCATCGAAACCGGCAATCGCAACGCGATCTGCACCCAATCGAACATGCCACACTGCTTCATCACCGTTTTTTGGAGATCCACCCATTCGATGATGGCAATGGTCGGCTCGCCCGAATTCTACTGAATCTAGTGTTAATGCAGAACGGATATCCGCTTCTTGTTGTTCGAGTCGAAAATCGTGAGAACTACATTCTCGCACTGCGGCGGGCCGACGCTGGAGAACCCGCGAGTTTAGTTCGCTTTATGGCTCAATCATTGGCCGACTCGGAGCGACTTTTCCT
>JANXMD010000442.1 GCA_025354845.1 Verrucomicrobiota bacterium
CTGCTTGATCCACCACGCCGCGTAGGTCGAGAGCTTCGCGCCCTTGGTGGGATCGAAGCGTTCCACGGCACGCATCAGACCCATGTTGCCCTCATTGATGAGGTCGAGCAGCGGCAGACCGTAGTCTTCGTACTCGCGCGCAATCTTCACCACCAGCCGAAGATTTGCCCGAATCATGTGGTCACGTGCCGCGTCGTCACCCGCCTGTACGCGCCCGGCCAGTTGAATTTCTTCGGCGGGGGTCAGGAGCGGTGTTTCGACCGCCTCACGGAGATACAACCGCAGCGACGTGTTCTCGTCCCAAGGCCCCCGCTCCTCACGAACCGGAGTCACCGTGGTCCGCACAACAGGCTGAACGTCTCGGGAAGCCGGCGCCAGAGGCTTGAACGCCGGTCGGAGAGCCACACGCGACTCCGGCACGAAGACCACCTTAGCGTCGGCGACCGTCGCTTCATTCACCGGGATTGCCGAATCCGGCAACACCCGCCGCGAAATCGCCCTCGAAGACCGCTTGGTGCCACTCCTCGAAGGAGCCGGAGCAGACACGTCACTCAAGGCCGCCTTCACTCCCCGACGCCCCGCACTGGGCCGAAGCGCCGCCAGCTTGGCAGCCTTGGACCCCGCCGAAGGAGTTCGCCCGCGGACCTGGGCTGCTGAGCCCATCCGTCCGCCGAGGGTCGTCGTCCGTCGTGTCAAAAGTACATTCGCCTTCATGTGATCACGCTTTCTCGAATTCGCATCTTACCGCTGGTCCCCTGCGCGTCGTCGGACGCCGCCGGCACCGTTCCGTTCAAATTCACCACCGCCGATGGGTCTCACTTCGCTCCGCACACCCTACCGGTTGTGGATTCCACGCAGCGAAGAGTGTGCCAGCTTGTATCGGACCATTCTTATCCGCTTTTGAGGCAGAAAAATGGGCACTCTTTCCATGTTTCCTGGTTTTGCCACTGCCAGAGCGTGCCACCGTGGCACACAGAACTGACTCAACCCGGCGGTTTCGGCTCAGAAGAGTCCTCCTTGTCCATGGACACCAAAGGTCGGCTGCGGCAAATTTCGCCGGCAGACGAACTGGCTCAGAGGAACTTCTTCTCACGACGCAAAGATGCAATAGTTGACCGTTTAGTCAACTTGCATTTTGCCCGCGATGCTTCGGAAGAGACTGCGAGGGTCAGCCGCGCGCCGACGAGGCAGCCGCACTGCTCCGGACACCCAAGGGCAGTTGCTGGTGCACGTCGCTGATCAGGCGCTCGACAGTCAGACCGTGTTTCTGGCGAAGGTAGTCTACGGAGCTGGCGTGCTCGATGAACTGGTCAGGCCAGCCGATCCGAACCAGCGGCGTCCGCACGCCGGTCTCGCTGAAACATTCGAGGACGGCGCTGCCGTAGCCACCGGCGAGGACGTGATCCTCGATGGTGACCGACAAGTCGGCACCGCGTCCGAAGAACTCGTGCACCGCGGCATCCAACGGCTTGAAGAAACGCGGATTGATGACGGCGACATCGTAGCCCTCCGCCTTCAGTTTTTCGGCGGCCTGGCGGGCGAGGCGAAGCATCGGTCCCAGGCCGAAGATAGCCACCTTGGGTCCACCGCTGCCGGCAAACGCGGAGCAAACCTCGGCCTTGCCGATCTCGACCACCGCAGGGATTTCCTTCACCGCTACCCCCTCGGCAGGGCCTCGCGGGTAGCGGATCGCCACCGGATGCGACTGAAGGGTGGCGGTGAACATCATGTCCTGAAGTTCATCCTCGTTCGCGGGGGCCATGCCAACGATGAGCGGCAGACAACGCAGGTACGAAATGTCGAACAGGCCGTGGTGGGTTGGACCGTCGTTGGCGCTCAGGCCGGAACGATCCATGCAGAATATCACCGGCAGGTCCTGGAGACAGACATCGTGATGAATGCAGTCGTAGGCGCGCTGCAGGAAGGTGCTGTAGATCGCGACCACGGGTTTGAAGCCCATGGTGGCCATGCCGGCGGCGAAGATCACCGCGTGTTCCTCGGCGATGCCCACGTCGTAGTACTGCCCCGGCACGGCGGCCTCAAGCAGCTTCAGGCTCGTACCCGTCGGCATGGCAGCGGTGATGCCGACGACATTCTTGTTCTGCTTGGCCAGCTTCACCATGGTCTGCCCAAAGGTGTCCTGCCACATTACTGGAGTCCCCGGCTTCGGTGACGGGGTCTGACCGGTCTGGACGTCGTACGGTCCCAGTCCATGGAACTTCTCGGGGTGCTTGAGTGCCGCCTCGAATCCCCTGCCCTTTTGGGTTAGGATGTGAATCACCACCGGCTCCGTGCAGGTCTTGGCGAACTCCAGCGTGCTGATCAGCAGTGGAAGGTCGTGCCCGTCGATCGGTCCCAGATACCGGAGACCGAATTCCTCGAAGAGCAGCGCGGACCCGTGTCCCCCACGGCCGTCGGAATCGAGTGCAGACGGCGTGTGTTCCAGGCCGACCGAATTGACGATGCCCTTGATCGCCTCTTCGGCCTTGTGGCCCAGCATGGAAACGAGCTGACCCTTGGGAAGTTTGCGCAGCCAGGAACTAAAATCTTTGGTGAGCTTGTTGTACCTCGGATTGGCGGTGAGCTTGCCAAGGTAGGTCGCGATGGCGCCCACATTCTTGGCGATCGACCACTCGTTGTCGTTGAGGATGCCAATGAACTTGCGGGTCGTGCCGGCGATGTTGTTCAACGCCTCGAATGAAATGCCATTGGTCAGCGCCGCGTCACCAAACACGCAGACCACGTGTTCGTCGCCGCCCTTTTGATCGCGTGCCGCGCACATGCCCAGCGCCGCGGACAACGCGGTTCCCGCATGCCCGGCTCCGTAGCAATCGTGTTCGCTCTCGGTACGCAGCGCAAAGCCGTTGAGCCCATCCGTGGTGCGGATCGTGTGGAAGCGATCCTTCCGCCCGGTGAGAAGCTTGTGGACGTACACCTGGTGACTGACGTCCCACACGAACTTGTCCTTGGGAGTCGAGAAGCAGCGGTGCAGGGCCACGGTGAGTTCGACCACTCCCAGGTTCGGGCCGAGGTGCCCGCCATTCTTGGCCAGCTTGGTGATCAACTCGTGACGAATATCGCTCGCCAGCTCTCCCAATTGTTCGGGGGTGAGCTTCTTCACGTGCGAGGGATGATCAACCATATCGAGATAACGACTCATAGAAAGGGGTGGCAGGGCGCCGGAGACCGCGATTGGAGCGGTCACGCGGCAACGCCCGCGCCATCTCCACCGCCGGCACTCACCGGACGGAGGGCTGGCTCACCGGCCAGGGTTTTCTCCAACGCCTGGATCTTCAGCTCCGCCTCGGACAGGCGGACCTGACAGACACGCACCAGACGGGTGCCCTCTTCGAACCGCGAAAGCAACTGTTCGAGAGGAAGGTCGTCCGACTCCATCGCTTCCACGACGGATTCGAGTCTTTGGAGGGCGTCCTCGAAGGACGGTTCCTCGGAGACGGTTTTTGCGGCCTTCGACACCTGCCGGAACCTAGGAAGAAAGACCTTCCCTTGCCTAGTGCTTTATTTCGGTCTCAGGAAAGCCCCCTCCCCTCCGCCACCGTGGACAGGAACGTCGCGACGTGCGATTCGCTCCAGTACTCACGGCTCAAAGTCATTCCGGGAACAAAGCCAACATGCCCGCCGCGGCGCGGGGCGGACAGGTGCAACCACGGGCTGGCATTGGCGATAGCGTGAGGAAAGCACGCGGGGGCGAGGAACGGGTCATCCGTTGCGTTCACGAGAATCGTCGGGATCCGGACCTGTCCCAGTCGGGGCCCACATGAGCATTGATCCCAGTAGTCCTGGGCGTCGCGAAACCCGTGCAACGGAGCGGTGAACGCGTCGTCGAATTGGCGAAAAGTGGTCATCCCGGTGAGCCTCGACAGGTTGAGCCTCCCCGGGAATTGCCGTGCCTTCACTCGCATCTTTTCGCCCATGTCCCGAAGGAATCGTCGCATGTAGAACGCGCATTCCGCCCCCTCCATCCGTTCCGCAGCCGCCTGGAGATCGCACGGCACCGACACCCCGGCAGCCGCGCAAATCCGACCCGGATTCGCTCCCAACTCACAGGCGTACTTGAGGGTAAGATTACCACCGAGACTGAATCCAACCACCGCAGCCCGATCGTACACGCCGGCGGACAGAGAGTGGGTCACCACGGCGGCTAGATCTTCCGTCGCCCCGCTGTGATACGAGCGACAGAGCCGGTTGGGGTCGCGCGAACAGCCCCGAAAATTCCAGGACACCACATCCCATCCGCGAACTCGGAAGGCGCGAGCCATGCCCGCCATGTAGGGGCGGCGGGAGTTGCCCTCCAGGCCATGGGACAAGATGACCAATCGCCGGTGACCCGAGGTCCACCAATCCAAATCCAGGAAGTCGCCATCCGACAATTCCAGCCGCTCTTGCCGCCAGGGAATCCGGCCAGTTCGACGAAACAGGGTCGGCCAGACGGTCTGCCAATGGGGATCGCGCAGCCAGAAGGGCGGGCGGAATCCTGGGTGCGGGTCAACGGGCACGCGGGCTGGCTACCGACAACTGAAGGGCGCGTCAATCCGCGGGCTGCCCTGAATGGGGCGGCAATCAAAGAGCGCTTGCGGCATCGCCGCCTGCCTTTAACGTGCGCGGGCCCTCGTGGCTGAATTGATCTATCCTGAACCGATGAGCCCTGCCGCATCCCTCGCTTTCACCGACACGTTTCCCCGCCGCCATATTGGCCCGGATCACACGGAACAGGAGGCCATGGCCAAGGCCTGTGGGTTCTCTTCGATCCAGACGCTGGTTGAAGCCGCCGTTCCGGCCGGGATCCGTCTCGCCTCGCCCCTCCTCCTCACCGATCTGCCGGAAGCGTTGTCGGAAACCGAGGCGCTGCGACGTCTCCGCAGTATCGCCGGGCGCAATCAGGTGTTCCGATCCTTCATCGGAATGGGCTACTACGACACCCTCACGCCGCCGGTCATTCAGAGGAACATTTTCGAGAATCCGGGCTGGTACACGCAGTACACGCCGTATCAGGCGGAAATCTCTCAGGGCCGGCTGGAGGGTCTGCTCAATTTCCAGACTCTCGTCACCGACCTGACTGGCCTCGACATTGCCAATGCTTCCATGCTCGACGAGGCCACTGCCTGCGCGGAGGCGATGATGCTCTGCCATCGGGTCAAGGAGGCCGAAGCCGGCGCCTCAGGTACGGTGCGCAACACCTTCTTCGTTGCCGATACCTGCCACCCTCAGAACATCGACCTGGTCCGCACCCGCGCCGAGGCACTCGGGATCACGATTGAGGTGGGAGACTGGCGCCGCTTCACCTTCCACGCCGACGTCTTCGGAGCGCTGGTCCAATATCCGGACACCACCGGCGAAGTCACCTCCCCCGCCGACTTTGCCGCTGCCGCCCATGCCGCTGGGGCGCTGTTGGTGGTTGCCACCGATTTGCTCGCGCTCACCTTGATCCAATGCCCCGGTGAGTTTGGCGCCGACGTTGCCGTCGGCAGCGCGCAGCGCTTCGGCGTTCCCCTCGGCTACGGCGGCCCGCACGCCGCGTTCTTTGCGGTGCGGGACGCCTTCAAGCGCCAGATGCCCGGCCGCCTGGTTGGCGTGTCCAAAGATTCGCGCGGCCGGCCCGCCCTCCGGTTGTCCCTCGGCACCCGCGAACAACACATCCGCCGCGAGAAGGCGACCTCCAACATCTGCACCGCGCAGGCGCTGTTGGCCAACATGGCCATGGCCTACGCCTGCTATCACGGCCCCGAGGGACTCACCACCATCGCCCGCCGCGTTCACCTTCTCACCGGATTGCTGGTCGCAGGTCTTCGCAGCCTGGGCCAGACCGTGGTCAATCCCACCTTCTTCGATACCGTGACGGTCCGTGTGGCCAATGCCGCGGACCTCCATCGTCGTTCGGAAGCAGCTCACATCAATCTGCGGCGGATCGACGCCACCACGGTTGGCATTTCGCTCGACGAGGCCACCACCGTCGCGGAATTGCAGTCGCTGCTCAACGTGTTCGCCAAGGAAGGAGCCACCGGACCCGATGTAAAATCCCTCTCCGCCGCGCCCACGATCCTGCCGAGTCGCAGCAGCTCATTCCTCGGCCATCGGGTCTTCAACCGGTACCACAGTGAAACCGAGATGCTCCGCTATCTGCGCCGTCTGGAGTCCAAGGACCTCTCGCTCTGCCACAGCATGATCCCGCTCGGATCCTGCACCATGAAGCTCAACGCTTCGGCCGAGATGTTCCCGGTCAGCTGGCCCGAGTTCTCGCGCCTCCACCCCTTTGCCCCGGTGACCCAAGCCCGCGGATATCAACAGTTGTTCGCAGAACTCGAGCAGTGGCTCTGCGAGTGCACCGGTTTTGCGGGCGTCTCGCTTCAACCGAATGCCGGATCGCAGGGCGAATATGCCGGGCTGCTGGTCATCCGCGCGTGGCACCGCTCACGCAACGAGGCAACCCGGGATGTGTGTCTCATCCCCACCAGTGCCCACGGCACCAATCCCGCCTCGGCGGTGATGGCCGGCATGCAGGTGGTGGCCGTGGCGTGCGACGCTGACGGCAATATTGACCTCAAGGATCTCGACTCCAAAATTGCTGCCCATCGCGACTCCCTG
>JANXMD010000446.1 GCA_025354845.1 Verrucomicrobiota bacterium
CGCGCGTTCGATCAGCACGGCACGCGAGGCGGGTGTGGAGGTAGAGACCTTGCGCGATTTCCCGTCCAACACGCCGACCACCACCTCGATGTCGTGCTCCTTGAACCGATCGAGCCGGAATGGTTCCGCTGCCTCGTACCAGCGTCCGTCGGCGCGGAGTTCGGTGAATCCTTGGGCAACCGCCCAGGTGGCGATGTCGGAATGGAACCCCTTGCGGTTCTTCACCACCGGTGCGAGGAGCGTCAGGTCGCCTCGGGTGGCGGCTTCCGCCTCCAAGGTCGCCTGCAGGGCGTCGCGTGTCTGCCCCCGCACCGGAAGTGCGCAGTCGGGGCAGTACTGCGTGCCCAATCGCGCAAACAGCAGGCGGACGAATTGGTGGATTTCCGTGACCGTCGCCACGGTGCTCTTGCCGCCGCCGCGGGAAACATTCTGCTCAATGCTGACGGAGGGCGGCAGGCCGGCGATGAGATCCACGTCGGGGCGCCCGAGCTGTTCGACGAACTGGCGTGAGTACGCGCTCATCGAGTCGAGAAAGCGGCGTTGTCCCTCGGCGAACAGAAGATCGAAGGCGAGCGTGCTCTTGCCGCTGCCGCTCACGCCGGTAATCACGACAAACCGGTCTCGGGGAATGTCCACCGAGATGTTCTTCAGGTTGTGTTCTCGAGCCCCGCGGATGGCGATCGCGTCCGCGGGCAGCGCCGGGCGCCCGGCGATTGGCGAGGGTTCGTTCAACACGCCTCCAAGGTGGTCCGGGAACCCGCGGTGAGCAACGTCTGGATCGTGTCATTCATTTTATGTCGCCTCTTCCGCCTTCCCGCTTGGCACCTGTCGGCCGCCGCGTAGGCTGACCCCATGAAGTGCCTTCGTGCCCGTGGATGGGGTGCCGCCCTGTCACTCACCTGCTCTCTGAGCACCGCGTTCGCGGCCCCGTGGCCCTCGTGGCGTGGCCCCAACCAAGACCAGACCACCCCCGAAACCCGCTTTCCGCTGCACTGGAATGCCACCAACCACATTCGTTGGAAGGTGTCCCTTCCCGAGGCAGGAAACTCGTCTCCGGTGGTCTGGGGCGATCGTGTGTTTGTCACCCAGGCCACCGGTGATGGCAAACGCCGCGGCCTCATGGCTTTTGATCGCGCCACCGGAAAGCAACTGTGGACCCAGGAAGTCGGGTTTGATGCGGCGGATCCGCATCATGCCTCGAATCCGCACTGCGCCGCCTCCCCGGTAACTGACGGCAAGCGGGTTGTGGCCAGCTTCGCCTCGGCCGGAATCCTGGCTTGCGATGTCACGGGCCGGGTGCTGTGGCGACGGGATCTCGGACCGCAGCGCCACGAGTGGGGGCAGGGATCGTCCCCGGTGATCGATGGCGACCGGATTCTGATCTACCACGGACCGGGACCGGGTTCCTCTCTCCACGCACTAAATGCTGCCACCGGGGTGACCTTATGGACCATTCCCCTCAAGGAGGAGGCCCCGCCGGAACGCTTCGATGGGTTTGCCGGAAAATCGGGCGGCGTCATCGGCACCTTCAGCACGCCGCTGCTCGTGAGTGTCGGTGGCAGGCGCGAACTCGTCCTGCCGGTGGTGAATCGACTCCGCGCCTTCTCTCCCGAAACCGGGACCGAACTGTGGAACGTCGACGGTATGAATCCGCTGGCCTACGGCTCCGCAACCTTCGGTGAAGGCCGAATCGTCGCTATGGGAGGCTTTTTTGGCGCCCGGATGCTCCTCGCCCCGGGTGGCAGCGGCGACCGAACTTCCGAACGCATCCAGTACGAGCGCCGGATGAAGCGTCACACCATCGGTTCTCCGGTGATCCATGAAGGACACATCTACCTCGCGGTCACCGACGGCTACCTCCAGTGCTACCGGCTTTCGGATGGCAACATGCTCTGGGAGGAGCGCATTCCGTCCACCGGATCGAACCCGCAGACTTGGGGATCGCTGGTGCGGGCGGGGGACCGCCTGTACGTGGTGAATCAGTCGGGGGACACCGTGGTCTTCCGCGCCGCCCCGAAGTTTGAGGTGCTCGCGCAGAATCCGCTCGGCGATTTATCGAACGGAACGCCCGCACTTTCGGAAGGAGAACTTTTCCTTCGCACGGAACACGCGCTTTGGTGTGTGTCCGATCAGGCCGATACGGCGTCCAAGCCTCGCTGAAGCGGGATCAGCGGCGGATATCCTGCACTAGCACCAGTCGCTGAGCGGCGTCGAATTGCAGTTGGCGGAAGACATGATGCACGCCCCCGCCGACAGTCGGGCCGGTGGTGGTGTCCGCCGCGCCGGAGGTGGACCCGAGGCCCAGTGTGAACGAGGGGGACGATTCGGTTCCGGCGTCCCATTCGGCGATTACGGCGTGATCCTTCAATTCGAGCCGAGTGGTTGGCGGCCCGAGACGGCGCACGGCCGAATCGTAGGTCCAGGTACCGATTTCCGCCCGCAAGGCTCGTACGGACGGCAACCCGGTGGTGGGCTCGGAGGTGCGGCACCCGACCGCTAACGACGCGCCCGTCACTAGAATCAGAGCCGTCAGTGAGGCGGTGCGGGACGGGGATGGAGACCGGCGTGGCAGACGCATGATGCCATTGTGGCGGGTGGATCCCCGGGATGGAATCCTGGAAAACGTCGCCTGCGTCCTTGCGGCCCCTTCCGTCGATGTGGCAAAACCCGCGGCCGTGCATTCATTCCGGTACTCTGGCAACGAACTGTTCTGCGAAAACGTCTCCCTCGCCGCCTTGGCGAAGAAGCATGGGACTCCGCTCTACGTGTATTCGCAGGGAACGCTGACCGACCACTTCACGAAACTCGACCAGGCGCTAGGCGATCTTCCGCACCTGGTCTGCTACGCGATGAAGTCGAACTCCAACCTCGGCGTCATCCGGACGCTGGCTCAGTTGGGCAGCGGCTTCGACACCGTCAGCGCTGGTGAAATCCAACGCGTGATCGCCGCCGGTGGGGATCCGCGCCGCTGTGTGTTTGCCGGCGTCGGCAAGACCGAAGAGGAAATCGCCTTCGCCATCAAGAGCGACATTTACAGCTTCAACGTGGAGTCCGAGGCCGAACTTCGGCGCATCAGCCGGGTTGCCGTGAAGTTGAAGAAGATCGCGCCGGTCGCGGTGCGCGTGAATCCGAACGTCGATGCCGGGACCCACGCCAAGATCACCACGGGCACCTACGAGAACAAGTTCGGCATCGCGTTCGAACAGATCGAAGGCGTC
>JANXMD010000458.1 GCA_025354845.1 Verrucomicrobiota bacterium
TCGCCAAGGGCTACACCGGCCGCGAGATCCGCTTCCTGCTGCTCAGCGCCGCGTATCGCGAAACCTTCAACTTCACGCTCGCCGGCCTCGATGGGGCACGCACCGCGCTGGCGCGTCTCGATGAATGCATCAGTAAGCTCCAAGAGATCTCGGCCAACCGGCACACTCTCCCCGATGATACTGTGATAGCCGCATTCACAGAAGCCATGGACGACGATCTTAACGTTGCTAAGGCTTGGGCGGTGATTTTCGAATGGGTCCGGTCCTTAAACCGATCCATTTCCTCGAACACAATGACGGTTGGTAGTGCCGAAATCGCATTGGCAACTTGGCATGGGATTTCCAAGGTTTTTGAGATTCCTGCGGGGATAGTCGGAAATCCAGCCATTGCGAGCGGAACTCAGTGCGTTCGGGACACCAATCCACCGATTCCTATCCTGAATGGATCCAGCGAAGTCGTTCCAGACGCGGCTTACGATATGGTTTCCGATCGCCATGCGGCAAAAAAGGCGAGGGATTTCGCTCGTGCCGACGCCATTCGAAATGAATTGAAAGCCCTCGGCTGGCTGGTGGAGGACACCGCGAAAGGGCCGAAACTCAAGCGCCTTTAGCCCGGTGACTCCATGGAATCCCCCCTCGTCCAGTTGAAGTTCCGGCTTACCTGGTGGGATCTGCTGATGGCCACGGTTCGAGCAACGCTTCAGCAAAAGATTCTCTGGATCACCGCCTTCATTTTGGGTGCGTTTCGAACCGGCATGATCCTGAACCACGGCGGCGATCCTGTCCCCGCCTTCGGTTCTGGAATCTGGACCGTGCTGCTGTTGTTGGTGGTGTACCTGACGGTTGTTCCGGCGCTGTCGCTCACTCAGCAGAAGCGGATGGCAGGGCTGGAGATCACTCTGGATATTTTTGAGACCCATCTGCGGATACAGCACGCCTTCGGCAACTCCGAAGTGAAATGGAGCGCCATCACCCAGGTGGATTCGAGTGGGGATGCTCTGTATCTCGGACTGGGGCCGGGAAAGATGCTGATGGTTCCCAGGCGCGCGATCGACGATCCGAAACGATGGAATGGCCTGGTCGGCTTTTGTCGCGGCAAAGTGGCGCGAAAGTCCGCGTGATCCCGCCCTCGAAATGATCCGCCGTCTTCAGATTGAGGACATCGACGACCCGCGTCTCGCACCCTATCGCAACATGCGGGCGCAAACCGGGCATCTCGGGGACGGCGTGTTCGTCACCGAAGGCCCCAAGGTGGTGGAACGGCTGATGGATTCCGGGTTGGAAATCCTCTCCATCCTGATGCCGCCGGAGTGGCTCCAGGATTTCCAACCACGACTGGATGGCTACGCCCGAGATCTCGATCTGTTTGTCGCGCCACTGTCCACTTTGGAGCAATTGACCGGATACAACTTGTATCAAGGCGTTCTGGCCCTGGGTCGAGTGCCCCCCCCAACACCGCTTGGTGCCTTCGGAGATCTGCCCGGACCCAGGCTACTGCTGGCGCTGGACGGCGTGGGGAACTCCGAAAACACCGGCACCATCCTCCGCACGGCCACGGCCCTCGGAGTCCAGGGACTTATCGCTGGAGAGACCGCGTCGCATCCGTTCATGCGCCGCTCCGTGCGCAGTTCGATGGGCGCGGTATTCCGCATGCCCTATTTTTGCGCCACGAGCCTGCGCGACACCCTGCAACAGCTGCGCGCGATGGGATTCCACTGCGTCGCGGCCCATCCCCATGTGGAGGGACGCACGCTCTGGGAGGCGGAGTTCACCGGGGATACGTGTCTCGTTCTTGGCGCCGAGGGCAACGGGATCCGTCCGGAAGTCCTGAGCGCGTGTTCCGATGCCGTGGCGCTCCCCATGCTGGAGGGCGTGGACTCCCTCAACGTCGCCAGCGCCGCCGCGGTGTTCCTCGCCGAAGTGCGACGTCAGCGGCGCGGGCGTTAGCCGGAACGAACAGGTTTCAGCGCTCGGAATTCGCCCCGTCACACAGCGGACGCTGGTCGTCCCGGAGTGCGGCAGTCCTCTGCCGCTCTTCCTTGGAACGATGCGGAAAGGGGCCGCTGCGGTTTGATCTGCGAACGATACGCGGTGTGTCGGTACGCGCGGGTCGCGAGCGAGAGCGCGAGAGGACTCGCGCACTCCAGGACGCAGTCGCGCGACACGACGCGGGGTGATGAACCGGCGGTCAAAAGTCGTCCCCCGCACGGCGAACGCTGGTCGTCCTGGAGTGCGGCAGTCCTCTGCCGCTCT
>JANXMD010000503.1 GCA_025354845.1 Verrucomicrobiota bacterium
CGCAGCGACTGCTCCTGCTTGGACGGGATTTTGAGCGTTGCTCGAGACCGAGCCGACGAGGGACAAGAGCAGCACCCACGCTCCGAGGCGGAGCCGATGGAATGGAGAGGTGGAACGTTTCATTGCATCCGATACACGCCCGTCGGGGGCAAAACCCTCAATGTTTTTTAAGGGGTGGGAACGCCCCTTCAGGGCTTGGGGGCGGTGATGGGATCCAACCTGGGGCTCGCGCCCCAGGCTACAGATAGGACGGGCCTACGGCCCTGGGGCTCACCTACTCACCTACTCACCCACTTGCCTACTCACCTATTTCGCAAGGGCCAAAATCCGATCGAACTGCGCTTTGGTGACCGGTGACACGCTGAGGCGCGACTGGCGAATGAGCAGGAGATCCTTGGTGACCGCATCTGTCTTGAGTGTTTCGAGCGACACAGGTTTCGCCAAAGGTCGGACGGGTTCGAAGTCCACGCAGCTCCAGTCGCCCTCAGTGGCCGTCGGATCCGGATAGGCTGTCTTGCCAACACGCGCCACGCCGACGACCTGCTTGTCAGAAACGCTGTGGTAAAACAGCACCGGGTCTCCGGTGCGCATGGCGCGGAGATTATTTCGAGCCAGGAAATTGCGGACACCCGTCCACGCGGTTGAACCGTCCTTCTGCAACCGGGCAAAGGAATACGACTCGGGTTCCGACTTCACCAACCACCATTGCTTCGGCATGCAAAACAGAGTGGCCCGGAATGGAAGAAGGGCAAGAATCGGATGGCGATCCGCGAATCCGGCCCGGAGCTCAACGGCGTCCGCCGCCCTCGAGTTTCACCATGCCGAAATCCTTGGCACAGCCATCAAGGAACGTGGAGAAGACGCGCTGGAGATCGAGTCGCGCGGCGTTCAGACGCCAGGCGAGGAGCGGAAGCAGCAACAGGAGCGTCCAGGCCTTCCAGCCAATCTTCCAACCTAGATCGCGAGACAAGAATCCAATGATCACCAGCAGCAGCCCCGCCACCGACCAGAACGTCGCCCGGGCGAAGAAGCTCCATTCGCCGTTCAACCGGCAGCGGAGCACCTCTCGACCTCCAGAGTGAAACTCCGAGACCGTGATGAGCTGCAGGCGCGCCCACCGAGAGCCGTACACTTCCACGTCGAAACGAGACCATCCGGAATCCGGCTTGTTGGGCCAACCGCGCTGGTCGAGTCGCTCCAGCACGCGTGCCAGAAAGGCGAGGCGGTCAACTCCGGTGTCACTCCAGTAGGCGACCGAGTTCAAGTCCACCCCGCGCCCGGCGAGGCTCATGGACTCCAGATTTTCACGATCGCTGAGGCGCGTCTGCTGGCCGCGCAAATGGCCGCGATGGCGTGCCCCACCGCGGACCAGCGGTTGAAGAAGGAATAGCAACGCCACCAGCGGGCGCGACCACACG
>JANXMD010000504.1 GCA_025354845.1 Verrucomicrobiota bacterium
GTGCCGACTCCCGAAGGGCGACAGATCGTGATGACGCGGCAAGGGGCGACGACCACGCTCGGCGATCCCGGCGCGATCGCCTTTCGACCGGTGGCGCCGCCTTCGGATTTCCTCGCGGCGTCAGCGCCGGTGACCGCGGTGGTGCTGCAGAGCCAGGCGGGGCTCGAGGTGGCGTGGCCGACGCCCGAGTACAGTCCGCCCGCGACGCCCATCCACCAGAGGTGCCACGTGGTGCCGTCTTTCAAGGCGGCTGGTGTGTACATCTGGTTCGTCTCCCAGGCCTGCGTCGGGAGCATCACGATCTTGGGGAGCTTCTGGAGGAGGTTGCGGGATTGTATGACCATCTCGCCGAGGTGAAGCGCATTCGCGTGGAGGTGGTGAAGGGACCGAAGGTGGAGGCGATGGTGGACGTGAATCGACTTCGGCAAGCCCTGACCAACCTCGTCGATAACGCGCTCAAGTACACACCTGCCGGAGGTTCCGTGACGCTCTCGGTGACTGCGGAGGGAACCGGGGCCGCGCTGCGGATTTGCGACACCGGCATGGGAATTACGGCGGAGGAACTGCCGCGGATCTGGAATCGCCTCTATCGCGGCGATCGCAGCCGAACGGAGCCGGGTCTAGGCCTGGGATTGAGCCTGGTGAAGGCCATTGTCGAGGCCCACGGAGGAAGGGTTTCGGTTACCAGCGTGGTTGGCACTGGAAGCGAATTCACCGTCAGCCTGCCGCGGGATGTCGCGGCAGGCTGAACAGTGTCCGGTCAGAGCCCCTTGACGTTCCAACCGGTGCGGTAGTCGCGACGCACAAACGCGTTCGCCTCCTTGACGTTGGTGAACCGTAGCTTTGCGGAATTCCACTCCAGGGTGGTCTGAGGGAATCGCGTGGCCACACTGCCGAGCAGGACGGATTCCGTCAGCGGACCCGAATAGTCGAATCCGGCCGAAGTCTTGCCTACGCCGCGAACCGCGTCGACGAACTGGTGCCAGTGGTTGTCGGTTTCGATCTTTTCGAACTTGAACCCGGCGTACTTGGACTGGGGGAACAGTTGCGGATCCTCGACGTGGGGGATGACCAGCACGCCCACGGTGCCAATCACGATGGAGCCCTGTTCCGGCAGCGGCTTGCCTTCGAGCAGGGCCTGGATGGCCGCCGGCGGCTTCTGGTCACCGTCGTACCAGGTCACCGGAATCTTGCCCGCGACGGTGTATCGGGTGGCGGGGAACAGATAGTGGATGATCGCGTTGGTCGCCCACGAATGCGAGTTGGGGGCGGCCCCTTCGCTGCGGACGCTCAGCGGCGCGGTGAGTCCGAGGGCGCCAAACACCGGATCAAAGATGTGGCATCCCATGTCGCCGAAGGTGCCGGTGCCGAAGTCGAGGCGTTTGCGCCAGTTCGCGGGATGATACCATTCGCCACCGATATACGGACGGGGTTGGCAGACGCCGAGCCAGAGATCCCAGTTTAGGTTCGGGGGCACCGGATCGTTGCGATCGGGCTTCACGCCGTTGTCGCCCCACGCCTTGTTGCTCCAGGTGTGGACCTCACGGACCTGCCCGATCGCGCCATCGTGCACGAGTTTTACCGCCAGCTTGTACTCCCGATTGGAGTGGATCTGGATTCCCATCTGGGTCACGCGCTTCTTGTGGCGCGCGAATTCCGTGAGCTTCCGGGTCTCGTAGAGATCGTGGGTGAGCGGCTTTTGCCCGTACACGTGCACTCCGTGTGCCAGCGCGGCCATGCCGATCGGCGCGTGCATGTGGTCGGGGGTTGAGACATTGCAGGAGTCGAGCGTCTCCTTCGCCAGGAGTTCGCGGTAGTCGGCATAGACCCGGGCCTGGGGGAATTTCTTCTGGAAGGCGATGGCCCGGTTAGAATCCACCTCGGCGCAGGCCACCATGCGGACCGACTTGTGGGAGGCGATGGAATTGAGATCCTCCCACGCCATGCCCGCGGCGCCAAACGAGGCATGCAACACTTGGCCCGAAGGCGGGTTCGCGAGGAGGTCGCGGGTGATGAAGGGCGCGGCGAAGACCGTGGACGCCGCAACCTTCAGAAACTGTCGGCGGGGAAGGTGGATCGGGGAGGACATGCTGGGGCAAAGGCTTCCAGTTTCTGTCCGGGACGCAAGATGAAGCCGTCTCGTGACGCACCAAAATGTCTATGCCAGCAGGCCGCGGACGACCTGACCATGAACGTCGGTCAGTCGGCGATTCGCCCCGTCGTGTCGGAGCGTGAGCCGCTCATGATCAATGCCGAGGAGATGCAGCACCGTGGCATGGAAATCGTAGGTGGACACCGCATCCGTGGCGGCCTTCCACGACCAGTCATCGCTTTCACCGACCGACGCGCCAGACTTCACCCCGGCGCCAGCCATCCAACCGACAAAGGTTCCTCCGTTGTGATCGCGTCCGTCGCCGCCCTGCGAAAAGGGCATGCGACCAAACTCGGTGTTCCACAGCACGAGCGTGTCTTCGAGCAATCCCCGCGCTGCAAGATCCTTCAACAACGCCGCCACGGGTCGGTCGGTGGCGGCGCAGATAGGCGGGAGTTCCTTGGGAATGCTGGTGTGGTTGTCCCAGTTGCCACTGGGGCCACCCGCGCCGCTCCACACTTGAACAAATCGCACGCCGCGTTCGACCAGTCTCCGAGCGAGGAGGCAGCGTTTACCAAAGTCTGCGGTCACCGGTTCGTCTACACCGTACAGGGCCCGCGTGGCGGCGGATTCGCCGTCGATCGATAGGGCCTCCGGCGCGCTGAGTTGCATGCGGGCGGCGAGTTCGTAGGCCTGAATCCGGGCGTCGAGACGCGAGTCGGCTCCGGCTCGGTCCCGATGCGACGCATTGAGACGGCGCAGAACGGC
Source organism: Verrucomicrobiota bacterium (assembly GCA_025354845.1). Taxonomy (GTDB): domain Bacteria; phylum Verrucomicrobiota; class Verrucomicrobiia; order Limisphaerales; family UBA9464; genus CAIVQB01. The sequence continues at coordinate 2,861 of JANXMD010000504.1, forward strand.
GAGCCCCTCGGAGTCCGCGTCCGAAGTGCTCACCCCGGCGCCGCCCGCGGCGGCGGAAAGATGCTGCATCGGCACCGGAGCGGACGCCTGAATGATCGTCCCCTGATGCGTCGCGGGGAGGAATCCGGCACTGAAGTTGCCCTTCTGGTTGTACGGCAATCCGCGACCGTCCGGCAGAACGACGAAGGTCGGGAGGTTGTCGGTCAACCGGCCCAGCGCATAACTCACCCACGCGCCGACGGAGGGAAAGCCGGGCAGCAGGAACCCGGTGTTCATCAGGTAGCTGCCGGGGCCGTGGACATTGGTCTTTGAGACCATGGACATGCAGAAGGCCAGTTGATCCACGCAACCGGCGAGATGTGGCATCAGGCTACTGATCCAGCGCCCCGACTCTCCGTGCCTCCGAAACTCGAAGGCGGGCTTGAGGATCTTCCCCGGCTCACTGGTCGCGGCCTCGACCCGGTCTCCGTTGCCGGGATCAAAAACCTGGCCGTGTCGTCGGAAGAGGGCGGGCTTGTAGTCGAACAGATCCATCTGACTCGCCCCGCCGTTCATGAACAGTTGGATCACTCGCTTGGCGCGCGGACGGTGATGGCCGCCGTGGATCAGGAAGGGACCGTTGGTGGACGCCCCGTCAGGTTCCGAGGCCAGTCCTTCCTCCCAGAGCAGTCGGCTGAGCGCGGCCCCGCCGAGTCCGCCGCCGAATTTCCAAAGGAAGTCGCGACGGGATCCGGTGAGCTGGCGCGGGAAGGTGGGCTGCATGGCGCGGGTCAGTTCGGGGATTCGGCCGAGGTGTGATCGTGGACGATTCGCCAGCCGACCTGGCTGCGTTGGAAAAGCAGGGTGAAAAGCCCTCCCGGCTGGTCCGCGTCCCGCTTCAACCGCCAATGCCCAAACACCATCACGGAATCCGACGACAGAACGCTGAACTCCAAGCCGGTGAAATCCAGATGCCCCATCGCCTTGCGGTCTTGGTAGCGTGATTGATAACGCTGAAGAACGGTGGCCCAGCCACGGGTGATCGTGCCACCGGAGGCAAATCGCGTGTCCTCTGAGCGCGCGTAACCTTCCATGAATGCGGGAATGTCCCCGGCATTCCACGCGCTGACCTGACGAGCCAACACGTCACCGACTTCGGCACGCATTCGATCGGCGACCCGCGCGTCAATTTGCCGCTTCGTCGAAGGCCCGGTTGCGCATCCGGAGTGAATGACCCCGGAGACGAGCAGGGCAGCGCCGAGCGCCAGGGGCCTAGTCCACGAAGATGAATTCATTGCTATTGAATAGTAGGCGACAGGTGGCGGCGAGGCCGTGTCGGCGGGCGTAGGGAACCAGTTCGGCCAGGTCGGCGGCGCGTGCGGCCCGGGCGTATAGGCGTTCAATGGCGGTCGAAAGGTGCTGCTCCATTCCAGAATCGGGATATTCGCGCTGGAGGGCGGATGCCAGTTGTGCGGCCTGACGGAGAATGAACTCGTCGTTCCAGAGCGCGAGCGCCTGCTGCACGGTGATGCCCGCCGTGCGGACCGGAGTGAGCTGATCGCCAGCGGGGCAATCCAGCGCGTCCATGAAGGGATCAGGCAGCGTCCGGAAGAGGAAGCGGTAGAGGCTGCGTCGTGAGCCGGCCTCGGAATCGCGATCGAAGCGGACGTAGTCGACCTTCGGCGTGACGTGGATTCCCGGCTGGAGATCGAACTGGCGATCACCGGGGCCGCCCATTCGCAAGTCGAGCCACCCGGAGGCCTCCAGCAGGGTGTCGCGGACCGCCTCGGCGTCGAGACGCGTGCGGTTCATCCGCCACACCAGCGCATTGTCGGCGTCGATCGCCGGAGCGCGGGAATCGCCGTCCTCCGGTCGCGAGGACTGGGCATAGGTGTCGCTGGTGACGATCAATCGATGCAACGCCTTGAGCGACCCGTGCGCCTCGTCGCGAAACCACGCTGCCAGCCAGTCGAGCAGCTCGGGATTCGACGGCGCGGCGCCCATGCGGCCGAAGTCATTGGGGGTTTCCACTAGTCCACGTCCGAAGTGCAATTGCCAGACCCGGTTGACGATCGAACGCCAGGTGAGGGGATTCGATGAATCCGTGATCCACGCGGCCAAAGCCGCCCGGCGTGCGGATTCAGGGGCGTTGACAGGCAGTTCGAAGCGCGCGGGAAGGTCGGCGACGCACGACAGGC
>JANXMD010000517.1 GCA_025354845.1 Verrucomicrobiota bacterium
CCCTACGCTGCCCGTCACATCAATCGTTATGGCCAAGCCCACCACATATCGTTTCTGCGTCGGACCCTGGAACTTCAGCGAAGGCGGCGACCCCTACGGCCCGACCACCCGGCCGGCGAAGACCTTCGACTGGAAGCTCGCCGCGCTGAAGGAGCTCGGCTTCGAGGCGATGATGTTCCACGACGACGACGCCGTGCCCGACATCGACACGAAGTCCGCCGCGCAGGTCCTCAAGGAGGCCAAGGAGCTGAAGAAGCGCCTCGACGGCGAAGGCATCGTGGCCGAGATGGTCGCGCCCCGCCTGTGGTTCGCCCCTCAGACGATCGACGGCGCCTACACCTCGAACGACAAGAAGAACCGCCGCTACGCCATCGACCGCTCGAAGCAGACGATCGACATCGCGAACGTCCTCGGCACCGACCTGATCGTGCTCTGGCTGGCGCGCGAGGGCACCTACCTGCGTGAGTCGAAGTCCTGCGCCCGCTCCACCGAGCTGCTCGTCGAGGCCCTCGACGCCATGCTGGCCCACGACAAGAAGGCCCGCCTGTGCATCGAGCCCAAGCCGAACGAGCCGATGGACCATGCCTACATCCCGACCATCGGGCACGCGCTGGCCATCGCGCAGCTCACCCGCGATCCGAAGCGGGTTGGCGCGCTCATCGAGTCCGCCCACTCCATCCTCGCGGGCCTCGATCCGGCCGATGAAATCGATTTCGCGATGACCTTTGGCAAGCTGTGGTCGCTGCATTTGAACGACCAGAACGGGCTGAAGTTTGACCAGGACAAGCCGTTTGGTTCCGCGAATTTGCGCGTCGCCTTCAACCAGGTTCGCGCCCTGGAGCGCAATGGCTACGGCAAGAAGGGCGAATACATCTGCTTCGACGTGCACCCGTTCCGCTCCACGAAGCCGGAGCACTCGCTTAAGCACCTCGACAATTCACGGAAGACGTTCCTCCGCCTGGTCGAGAAGTCCCGCAGCTATCCCACCAAGCAGGCCGACGCGCTGATCGCGGATCGCAACTACCAGGATCTCGACCAGTTGGTCCTCGAGCACCTGCTGGGTTGAGTGCCCACGTCGGCAGGGTTCCTGCAACGCAACAGGGCGCATTTCGCCGGGAAATGCGCCCTGTTTGTTGTGGAATCCGGGTTGCCGGAATCGGTGGGAATCCGTCTCAACCGGATCGCCGCCGCAACGTTACACCTTGGCGACCCACTTGCGATCCTCCCAAACGGCCCGGATCGAGGTGAGGTTTCGCGAATCGAACACGTGCCCGGCGGCCTTGAGGAGGCGCCCTTTCTTTGCCGCCTGCCACGCATCGCTGGCGCTGATGGCCACGTATTGCAGCACGCTGGGATCGCGATAGCAGTCGATCATGCAGCGGGTGCAGCCGTCGCGAATGAGCTTGGAATCGTCCCATTCGTACACGTTGCACATGGGGGTCTCCCAGAAGTGGCAGCGGTACAAGTTGAGATGCCAGTCGAGGTAGAAGTACTTGTGACCCCCGAGGCAGCCGAACTTCTCCTTTTCGCCGCGGAGGTGGCGCTGCATTTCGTCGAGCGACTCGGTGGGATTCACCACCGGGTAGCCGCTGTTGTGCTTCATCCGCTTGATCTTCTCGAAGAGCTCGATGAGCTCCGAGTTGGAGAAGCTCACGAGACCGCCCTCGCTGAAGCTCAGGTAGCTGGAGGCGAGGTTGGTGAGCGGGTAGCTGAAGGTGCAGCTGGTGAAACCGAGCGACTCGAGGAACGCCGGAAGCTTCTCGAAATCTTCGATCAGACGGCTGGCGGTGATGCTGGCAGTGGTCTGAATGCCGACGCTTTGAAAGAATTCGTTGGCCCGCTTGATCTTGCGGCAGACGTCCGGCAATCCGCGGTTCTTTTCATGGACCGCGATGTCGTGGGCGTCGATGGACATGATCACGGAGCTCAGGCCATCGGAGGCCAGGTCCTTCATGTTCTGTTCGGTCCAGAGGCCGCCGTTGGTGCAGACCATTGGCTTGATCCCGTGCGCCACGGCATAGCGCGTCATGGCGCGAAGTTCCTTGTGCACGAGTGGCTCGCCGCCCACGAAGAGCAGGTAGCCGATGTGGTTCCTGGCCGCGATGTCGATCACGTCCTGGGCCTCGCGGAGCGTGACGCTGCGCCGCTTCTTCGGATCGAACTGCGAGCGGGCAAAGCCGCAGAATCCGCAATCGGCGTTGCACAGATTCGTGATCGCGAATTGGAGGTAGCCGGGGCCGCCGTGGTCGAGTACCTCGCCGATCAGCTTGAACACCGACTTGCGCGGCGCCTGCACGGAACCCGATAGGTCAACCGGGTGGGGTGCGAGCGGCACCGCGACTGGTGAGGTCGGGGTCGGTGTGAGGGACGTCTCTTGCGGATTCGTGGCGGCGGTCATTGCAACGTCCGCGGAGAATCGGCGAAAAAGCCGGTGTCGCAATCCTTTCTTCTCGGTGTCTCTTTGGCCAAGCCCGTGTTGGGATTTGTCCATGCGGTGGAACGAAGGCCGTTGAATCGACCCTCCGGGGCGGCTGGCCCCGTCCCTGCTGTGACCGCGTGGGCGAAGGCAAAAGGCAAAAGGGAAAAGGAAAAAGGCGCGGATACGGCCAGCCTCGGCCAGCCCTAGCTTGAGTTCATTATGCGTCACCATACGGTTGAAACCCATCGCACCCACGATCGCTGGAACAGCGCGTTGCCACCCGCTCTGGAGATCGAGTCGGGCGATGGCGTGGAGATGAACTGCCTCGACTCGAGCGGCGGGCAGATGCATCCGGGGGCAACCCTGCCTGATTTTATCGCCATGGACCGGGGTCGGATTCACACCATTACCGGTCCGGTGTTTGTGAAGGGCGCTATGCCGGGCGACGTCCTGGAGGTCGAGATCCGCCGTGTCGATCACTGCGGTTGGGGGTGGACCAGCTGCATCACCGGATTGGGGACACTACCCGACCGATTTCCTGAGTCGCATCTGTTCCTTTGGCAGTTGAAGGGCGATTTCTCCGAGTCGATGGCTCCGGTCCGGCTGCCGCTGGCGCCGTTTCTGGGCATCATGGGGGTCTGCCCGCCCGAACCCGGTGAGCACCGCACCCGGCCGCCCGGGTCCTTCGGCGGCAACTTGGACGTGCGGGATCTCGTGCCCGGCACACGATTGTTCCTGCCGGTGTTCCAAAAAGGCGCGATGTTCTCGGCCGGAGATGGGCATGCCGCGCAAGGGAATGGCGAAGTTTGCATCAATGGGATCGAGGCCCCGATGCACTGTGAGTTCCGGCTGACCGTTCGGAAGGAATTGAAACTCGACGAACCCTTCGCCGAACTGCCTCCGGCCCGGCCGTCGCTGCTTCCCGATCTGGGCCACTGGGCCTTCATTGCCAGTGCGCCGCAGACGATGGATGCGGTGAGAAACGTGGTGAATCACGCGATCGATTTCCTAGTGGCAAAAACCGGGTGGCCCCCCGAACTCGCCTACATGTTGTGCTCCGTCGCACTGGATCTCCGACTCAGCCAGGTGGTGAACCAACCGCAGGTCACGGTGACCGGGACGCTGGCGAAAAACCTGTTTCTGCGCTGAGAGCTATCGGTTGGTTGGAGTGAATCGCTTCCGGTGGAGGTCGAGGCTCACCGCTTCAACGTTTCCCCTCTTTCCCCTCTTCCGGTTT
>JANXMD010000553.1 GCA_025354845.1 Verrucomicrobiota bacterium
CGTGTGGCCGGACGGGCCGATCACCGAGTTCGTGAAATCGGTCACCTTCGAGGGCGACGTCAAACCGCTATTCGCCGCGGCCTGCGCCTCCTGCCACAGCGGCGACACGGCAAAAGGCGGCTTCCAGGCCGATTCCCTGGCCGCCGTGCTCAAGGGCGGGAAATCCTATGGAGCCTCGGTGAACACCGCCGCCCCGGCCAAGTCTCCCCTGCTCACCATCGTGGCCGGTCTGGATGAAGACCTGCCGCTCCCTGAGAAGCACAAGCTCCCGCCGAAGAGTCTCGAACTGGTGCGAAAGTGGATCCAGCAGGGCGCCAGGTAGTCCTCCAGTCGGCGAAATCCCGGCCACAAGCCGTCGCCAATTTTTGACAAGCCACCGCAAGCGCGGAGCGACCCGGCTTGTTACCGTCCGCTCCGACATGAGACATCGCGTTTATCCCTTGGCGCTGGCCGCCGGGTTCACAGTCCTCGTTTCCCAACTGGCCGCGCACGAAGAGCCCTTCGGCTACCTCCGTGGCGCCCAGAGCGAACCCAAGGGGGAGTGGGAGGTCACTCAGTGGACCACGGCACGAATCGGCAAGGAAACCGGCCGCTATCTGGGCATGGATTTCGCCACCGAACTGGAATACGGCGTCAGCGACCGGTTCCAGACCGCCCTGTATCTCATCGGGAACTACCACCAGATCCGGAATGCCACCGGCAGTTCCGATTCGTTCGACGACCGCAACCGATTCGGCATCAGCGGGACCTCCCTCGAAATGAAATACCAGCTCGCCGATCCCTATCGGAAGTGGGCGGGGTTTGCCCTCTATTTCGAGCCGGCGTATTCGACGATTGATGGAGTCAGCGGCGAACGAAACCAGGAGGTGGAGCTCGAGCTCCGACTCATCGGGGAGAAGCACTTCTTGGATCACCGGCTCATCGCGGCCGTGAACTACATTCTCGAACCAGCCTTTGAACATGAACCCGGACATCCGTGGGAGACCAACATCTCGATGGAATGGGCCGCCGGTTTGTCATGGAAGCTGAGCGATCACTGGCGCCTCGGTGCAGAATGCCGGCTGGTGACGAAGTTCGAGGACGCCGATCTCAACCAGGCCGAGCACCTCACTTTCTACGCCGGGCCGACCCTGCATTACTCCGGTGAGAAGTTCTTCGCCACACTGACCGTGATGCCGCAGCTCCGCGGCTGGCCGAATTCCCGGGGCACCGCCGGGCTACACCTCGACGAGTCGGAAAAGATCGAGATCCGCTTCAAACTCGGCACTGAGTTCTAAGCCGCGCCGCAACGCGACTGGTCAGCCGTGCCACGCGCCGCTAGGATGGGATCCGTGAACAACGCTTCCCTCCCGGTGACCGGGGCTGCTTCGTTTTCTCCGATCCTCCGGCCGCGCCGCATTCGTCGTACCAGCGCCATTCGTGAAATGGTGCAGGAAACACGACTCACGGCGGCCGACCTCATTGCGCCGCTGTTCGTGAAGGAGGGTGACGGTGCCCCGGAGCCCGTCGGCTCCATGCCCGGGGTCTGCCGTTTGAGCCTCGACGCGTTGGTCGCCGAGTGCCGCGAACTGGTCGCACTGGGGATCCATGGCATCGCCCTCTTTCCCGTCACGCCGCCCGCGTTGAAGAATCCCCGCGGAAGCGAGGCGCTGAATCCCGAATGTCTGGTGCTTCGCGCGGTGCGCGCCCTCAAGGCGGCGGTACCGCAATTGATGATTTTCACCGACATCGCGCTCGATCCGTACACCAATCACGGGCACGACGGCGTGCTAACCCCGACGGGCGACGACGTGGACAACGACGCCACCGTGGCGATTCTGGCCGAGATGGCCGTGTTGCACGCCGCAGCGGGCACCGACTTCGTCGCACCGAGCGACATGATGGACGGCCGTGTGGCGGCATTGCGATCGGCCCTCGACGGCGCCGCCTACCCGCACGTCGGCATCCTCGCCTATTCCGCCAAGTTTGCTTCGGCGTACTACGGTCCTTTCCGAGAAGCCGTCGGAAGCGCGGCCGCCGCCGGCACGAGCCTGCTCGACAAGCGCACCTATCAACTGAATCCCGCCAACCGACGCGAGGCGATCGCCGATGCGCTGCTCGACGAAGCCGAGGGTGCGGATCTGCTGATGGTCAAGCCGGCGGGCCCGTATTTGGACATCCTCCGCGAGCTCCGCGACGCCTCCAGCCTGCCCCTCGCCGCCTACCAGGTCAGCGGCGAGTACGCGCAGATCCACGCGGCGGCGGAACGCGGCTGGCTGGACCTGCGGAAGACCCGCGATGAATCCCTGCTCGCCATCCGTCGCGCCGGGGCCGATCTGATCCTCACCTACTTCGCCAAATCGTTTGCCGCGGACCTTCGTCGCGGTTGACTCGAGTCCCGTCCCTCAAAACGAACCGGCCGTGCGGCGGGAAGATCCCGCGGCGCACGGCCGGAATGCGTTCTGCGTTCCGGCTCAATGCCGGACCGCGATCCGTCACTTGGGGAGCAGCTCGCTTACCAGTGACTTCTCTTCCTTCAGCTCATTTTCGGTGCCAGTGATCTTGGAGCGGCTGAACTCGTTCACCGACACGCCCTGGATAATCTCAAACTTCGAGCCGTTGCTGCGGATCGGGAAGCTGAAGAGCAGTCCCTTTTCGATGCCATAGCTGCCGTCGGAATGGACGGCGACGCTGAAACAATCGTCGGGATGGGTCGGCGTGGTGAGCGCGCGAACCGTGTCGACCACCGCGTTGGCGGCGGAGGCGGCGGAGCTGAGGCCGCGGGCCTCAATGATCGCCGCGCCACGCTTCTGCACCGTCGGAATGAAGGTCTCCTTGAACCAGGCTTCCTCCGGGATGGCGGACGTCGCCGCAAGGCCGCCGATGCGGGCGTTGTAGAAGTCGGGGTACATGGTGGAGGAATGATTGCCCCAGATCGCGATGTTGCTGACTTGGTCCACGCCCACGCCGGCCTTGCGAGCCAGCTGTGCCTTGGCGCGGTTCTGATCCAGCATGGTCATGGCGAACCATCGGTCACGCGGCACCTCGGGGGCGCTGTTCATCGCGATCAGACAGTTCGTGTTGCAGGGGTTGCCGACGACCAGGGTGCGGACGTCGCTGGCGGCGTTGCGCTGGATGGCCTGGCCTTGGCCGGTGAAGATCTTGCCGTTGATGCCCAGCAGGTCCTTGCGCTCCATGCCGGCCTTGCGGGGCACGCTGCCGACCAGGAGCGCCCAGTTCACACCGCGAAATCCTTCGTTCAGATCCGCGGTGGCCACCACGCCGCGGAGCAACGGGAAGGCGCAGTCTTCGAGCTCCATCACCACGCCGTTGAGCGCCTTGAGCGCCGGCTCGATTTCGATCAGGTGCAGGACCACCGGCTGGGTCGGACCGAACATCGCGCCCGAGGCGATGCGAAACAGGAGCGAGTATCCGATCTGGCCGGCGGCGCCGGTGATAGCGACATGGAGGGGAGAATTCATGATCAATTCAACTAGAGGCGCCCAGTATGTCGCCCGGGGCAACCGGCGCAAGCGGAAGGCCGGGGCGTCAGCAGGACCCGATAAACCCCAATTCGCGCCGGTCGCAGTCGGTCACGGACGACCGGGACCAAACCAGGACCGGACCCTGCGGAAAAAGCGCAACAGGCCTGGCAACTGGACGGTCAGGACAATGTTCGCCACCTGCCTGGCGCTGATGCTGCGATAGCGCATCCACTTTCGCAGCGCCACCCGCAACGTCGCCCGGGCGTTCGCCACCTCCCCCTTTTCATGATAGGCGAGAGTCAGCCAAAACTCGTGGCGGTTCATGCGCCACTTGAGGCATTCGTGGTACTCTGGGCCAAAGACCTCCATGAGAGTCTTGAAGGCCTCAATCTCGGCAATCGAGCGGTCGACAAAGGGCCGCCCCAACCAGTAGCTGGTCCCGTGAATGCGATACATGCCTGCAGGCCAGTCGCGAATAAATCCGATCGGTCCATGACTGGCCAGCATCGCGAAGAAGGCCCAGTCGCCCATGGCCAGTTTGTAGAACCAGTCCGGGAATCCCGTCACCAGGGCCCGGCGATACATCATGGTCATCAGGTGGGGAAACCCATCATGGAACATTTCGGTGAGGCCAATTCGCACGGTGCCCGGTGCGTAGCCCAGAAAAAGATCCTTCACCTCCCCGCTCAACATCAACATCCGGACGTCATGGATGCACGCCGAGCATTCGCGGTTCGCCTCCATGAATTCGACCTGCCGCTGAAGCTTACCCGGATCCACCCAGTAGTCATCGCCCTCCACGTAGCACACATACTCCCCGCGACAGGCGCTGAGAGTGGCAACAAAATTCCCGTTACCGCGCATCCCGAGATTCTTCTCGTGAAGCAGCGCCCGCACTTTGCCGGGAAAACGCTGCTGCAGCTCGATCACGGCCTCGCGCGTGCCGTCGTTAGAGACGTCCTCGCCGACCACGATCTCGTACGGGAAGGTCGTCTGCTGCGCCGCCACGCTCTCCACCGCCTGGCGAATGAAGCGAACGTGGTTGTAGGTGACGACCGCGACACTGACCTTGGGCGCCGGGTGGATGGAGAGAGCGTCACTCATTGCAATTCAGACTCGTCGGGGTCGCGGATCAGAATCAGGTGCGGGCCGGCAACGCGGCGAGGTGCTCGCGCACCGCTTCGGCCTGCTCCTGCGCACGCCGAAGCACGCCGGCAATGCGGCCAATGATTTCCTCCGAGACCGCGGTGCCGGTCGGCAGGACGATCACGCGGGCCGCGACCCGTTCGGTCTCCGGGAGCAGCAGGTAGGCGTGCGGAAACAGGGATCGGTAGGGTTCCATGCGATGCACCCCGGGCCAGAAATACTTTCGAGCCAGAACATTCTCGGCGTGGAGCACGCGGACGAGTTCGTCGCGGTTCAGGGGCGAGACGTCAGGATCCACCTCGACGACCACATACTGATAATTGCCGCGTTCGCGCGGGTCGTACGCGGTCAGGGAAATGCCCGGAAGTCCCGCCAGCGAGGTTCGGTAGGCCTCGTGATTGCGGCGATTCGTCTCAATCAGCCCCACGATGCCCTCGAAACTCGTCAGGCCCATGATTGCCGACGACTCAGGCATCTTTCCGTTGGTGCCGATGTGGACCACTTTGTCGAAGTCCACGAATCCGAAGTTGGTCATCAGGCGGATGCGCGCCGCCAACGCATCGTCATTGGTGGTGATGGCGCCACCTTCGAAGGAGTTGAGGAACTTGGTCGCGTGGAAGCTGAACACCTCAGCAAGACCGAAACCGCCGATCATCCGGCCACCCGAGGAGCATCCAAAGGCGTGCGCGGCGTCGTACATCAACTTGAGCCCCCGTCGTTGAGCGATCTCGGCCAGCGCCTCCACCGCGCAGGGCCGGCCCCACACGTGCGTCGCGAGAATCGCGGTGGTCCGAGGTGTGATGTGCCGCTCCAGACGCTCGGGATCAATGTTGTGCGTCGCCGGATCCATGTCGGCAAAGACCGGAGTGATCTCCTGCCACTGCAGGGCGTGCGCGGTCGCCACGAAGGTGTACGCGGGCACGATCACCTCGCCGCGGAAATCCGCCGCGCGGACGGCGATCTCGAGCCCGACGGTGGCGTTGCACACACAGATCGCGTGCCTCACCCCAAGATACTCGGCAATGGCGCGCTCGAACTGTTGAACAAACGGTCCATTGTTTGAGAGCCAGCGACGGTCGAGCATCTCGTTGAACCGCGCGAACAGACGTTCCCGGTCACCAATGTTGGGGCGTCCGACGTGCAACGGCGCGGAAAACGCCGGGGCAGAACCGAGCAAGGCGAGATCGGAACCCGGACTCGGGGTGGAAGCCTGTGTCATGGAAGTTTGTTTCCGAAATCAAACGCGGACGCGGTCATACCCATCACGAGCAGATCCCTCGGCGCACCGTCCTTGATCACCGCCCCGGGTTCCAGGCGTTCCCGGACGAAACCGAGGCGCTCGTAAAGCCGGATGGCTCCGACATTTTCGGGCAGTACCTTGAGGTGGATCCGCCGCAGGCCGAGCTCATCAAACGCGTGGCGGATCATGGCACGGCAGGCAGCCTCGCCCAGACCCCGACCGCGACTGGCCGAATCGCCGATGAATACGTGCAGCTCACCGCTCCGCGAATCCTGGTCCAGATCCCGAAGGTAAACGCATCCCACCAGGGCGCCGTTGGAACGATCCACGATGCCGAGGTTGACCGCATCCGCCGCCGGCTGGGAAACGCGCCGCAGCCATTCTTCCTCGGTCGCACGGTCAACCGGGCGAAACGTGCCGGCCAAGGTGGCGTAAAGAGACGGGTCATTGTGCCAGCGGAGCGTGTCGTTCACATCCGTCGGCAGAAGTGCCCGCAAGATCACCGGGGAAACTTCAGCGGACATCGTTTCCTAAGCCTCCCCAGCCACCGGGGGTTTGGCAACCCACTTTCCCGGGCCCGCCGCACGGAAAGCGGCGGCCATCCGGTCCATGTCGGCAATCCCGTAGCGCTGATCGCAGGGAAGCGTCATCAACTCGTTCGCGAGCTGGTGGCTCAGCTCGAATTCCTCGGGGACGGCACCCCGGATCGGCCAGTGCACCGGCGGGAAGATGCGTTCACCAATCAACGCCGCACGCACTGCATCCCGATTGGACAACCGTACCGGGAAGCCGATGGGTGCCACGCCGGGTGGCAGCTGCGGAAGGAGCGCCCACGGCCGGAGGGAGGCATGGAGTCGGCGATAGTTCCGGCGGCGGGCGGCGATCACCGCCCGGAAATCCCACCCGCGCTCTAGCACCCGACGGGAAAACTCCGACATGGCGTACGGTCCACAGGGCTGGGCCGCTTCGCCGGTGCGAAACCGCTCAAACCAGGGACCCCTCACACCGCCTCGATCCTCTTCCCGACGCAACCACGTCGCCTCAAACGAAGTCAGCCAACCGTCGGTGGGCGGAGCCTGCAGCGGTGTCGGATCGAGTGCCGCTCTCTGCGTGCGGGATACCAGGATCCCCCCGTCGGGAACGCCGACAAACTTCCGGGGACTGTACAACACGTAGTCCGAAAAGCGGCCCACTCCGTCGGTCAGGAGGGCCTGCGATGCGTCCTCGATGGTGAGACACCCGGTGCGTCGAATCGCCTCCCACCAAGCCGCCGGCGCCAAGAAGCCGAAGTAGTCGATCAGCAGCACGGCGTCGCCAGGTTCCACCTCACGGAGCCACTGGTTCCCCTCCGGAAGCAGGCTTCCGGTCATCGGAAAAAATCGAACCTCCGTCCCGCTCACCCGTGAGGAGTCGAGGAGCGTGTCGCACAGATACGACGGCAACCACAATCGCCGCGGCCGATGCGCGTCCAGGATCCGCCAGAGAGCGCAACGCGAATTGGCCAACCATTCCACCGTTCGATCGCGGCCGCTTCGCGGATTCCAAGGGTAGGGTGCCATCCGCGTCTGGCGCGGCATCCACGGGCAGGCTTCCGGCAGTCCAAACACGCCGCCAATGGCCGACAGCGATTGTGGCGGCAGGCGGATCCCGGCTCGGTTCCGAGGCTGACGACTGGGAGATCCGGACTTCATTCAGTGCGCCCGTTCCTCAAAATTCTCCCGCCCGATACGCCGGAAAAAACGTCGTCCCCGCCGGCGCCCGTTCGGCGGTCAGGTGGTCGTAGGCACCCCGGTCGAACACCCGACCACAAAACCAGGCCGATCTCGATGCGTTCGACCACCCACGCTTGAACCGGGTCAGACCGTCGGTGGCGTCGGTGGACACCCCAGCGCCGGCGCCGAAATTCAAGAATCGCACGCGTCCGGTGAACCAGGTGATCGCATGCCAGTACAAGGCGTAGGCCGCCATCGCGTCGTAGCCGCGCTCATTGAAGGCGGCGAGATGACTGTAGGCGACGTCACCCTGCACGTACCAGAGATGCATGCCCACGGCGCCTTGGGCATCGGCGGCGCGCAGCATCACCATGCCGGGAATTGCCAACTGCGTGGCGAAGGCCTCGCGGTTGAACGCCTTGATGCCGCGCAGCTCATGTCGTCGGATCAATTCCGCGTAGAGTTCGCTCCATTCGTCGAGGTGTGCACTGGGACGCTCCACAGTCTCCACGCCCACCGTTTTGAGAGACTGGCGCGCGTAGTACCGGTGATGCTTGCTCGCCAGGGCCTCGACCGGTGGTCCGAGCTCGGCGACAAAGTGCTCCTTGAACAACCGCACGGGATCGAACAGCCGCCGAAGCTCGGGTTCGCCCAAGCCGGAGAAGGAATCCACCACCAACGCCAAGCTCACCCACCCGGCCGACTCGGCCGCGAGATCCTCGGCCAGCGCGGACCAGTCGCGGCAGCACACCAGCGGGTACACACCGAGCGCGTCCTTCTGCGAGGTACCGGCAATGTCCCGGATCAGCACCGAGCCCCCAGACCGCGGAAGCAGCCGTGGCTCGCCGAAGGCTGCCAGCGAACGCACATAGTCTGGGTGAAGGTATCCGGTCATCGGTCAGCAGCCGCCCTCCATCGTCAACGGAGGCACGCGGACATCAGCG
>JANXMD010000676.1 GCA_025354845.1 Verrucomicrobiota bacterium
AAACCGCGATTCCATTCCCGCAAAACACCGAAGCGTTCCCGGTCCCACTTCGCGCCCCGCGTTGAGCAGATTTCCCCGCGGCAGGATTCGAACGGATCTGGGTTTCCCTCCCTTGCTTCCGGTTCCCTGGAAGGCTCCCGAGCCGCTGTGGACGGCGCCCACGTAGGCCACCGATTGCGCGGGAAGGGCGGCACGCGCCTGTTTCACCTCGACAAGGCCACGGGATATCGACTCCAGGTCGCGTTTCACATCTTCCGAGGTGGCAGCGGCCCACAACCGCTGACGTTCCTCTCGGAGTCGGACCAACTCCAAGCCCCCCGACGCTCCACCGCCCGGGAAGGAGCCGTCGGTGAGATTCGCCTTCTGCCAACGCGCCGGCGCTTCGATGGAATCCAGCGCCGCCACAGCGGTACCGAGGGCGACGTTCCTGCCCTCGGCTGAGACCACCTCGAGTTCAGCGAGTGCGAAGATGAAATCGTCCTGACGCGGCGCCAGACGTGTGGCGGTCAGGCGAACGAAGCGTCCAGAACGTCCGGCGGCATCGTGAGTCTGGGCCTTCACTCCCGGTTTCGCCACGTCGGCGGCGGTTTGGTCCACGAGCAGCATCACCCCTCGCGTGAAGTTCGAATCTTCCGCCGCCTCAATCCGGTATCGCAGCGGAAACCCAAAACCGTCGCCGATGCCGTTGAAATCGTCATGCGCGGGATGCAAGACGACACGTCCGATTGAAACGTTGCTTCCGAGATCCACTTGCACCCATTTCGCCGTATCCTGCCGCGATTCAATGGCACTGTGATAGCCAAACGCTTCTCCGGATTTCGCCGCCTTTTCCCCGGCTGCGATCCGGCGATCCACCTCCACCAGCGCGGCGCCCGCGCGCGCGGAGATCGCGTCATCCAAGGCCTGCTTCCGCGAGGTGAGTTCCTTTTGACGCGCGTCGAGCTGCCGACGCTGTGCCCCGATTGCCGGATCGAAATCGTATTTCTGGTCCGCACGGTCCACCGCCGCAAACACCGCCTGCAGCCGGTAGTAATCCTCCTGTGAAATGGGATCGAACTTGTGGTCGTGGCACTGCGCGCACTGGACGGTGAGGCTGTTGAAGGACTGCATGGCCGTCGTGACCATGTCGTCGCGATCGAGATGCCGCGCCACCTGGCCATCCAGTTTCGACTCCGGAACCTCGGCGTGACCAATCAGGTCCCACGGCCCCGCGGAAATGAATCCCAACGCCTCGAACCCGTCCCGCGTGCCCGGGTAGAGCACATCGCCAGCGAGCTGTTCCTCGATGAAACGGCTGTACGGCTTGTCGGTATTAAAACTGCGTATGACGTAGTCGCGATACGGCCACGCATTCGGCCGGGGTTGGTCCTTGTCGTAACCGTGCGTCTCGCCGTAGTGGACGACATCCAACCAGTGGCGCCCCCATCGTTCGCCGTATTGGGGCGAGGCGAGCAGACGATCCACCACCCGCTCATAGGCCATGGGAGAGGGGTCGGTGACGAAAGCTTCAATTTCGTCCGGTGCTGGCGGAAGGCCGATGAGATCAAAGGAGAGACGGCGAATCAGCGTTCGACGATCCGCCTCCGGTGACGGGTGCAGTCCCTTCTTCTCCAGCGCGGCGAGGATGAATCGGTCAATCGGGGTGCGAACTCGCGCTGAATTCTCCACCGAAACCGACGGCTCAGCGGGAGGAGCCAAGGGGCGGAACGCCCACCAATCGAAGTTTTCAGTCTTGGGTTTGGCGGGGGAGATTTCCGTAGGGGTCGCCGCGCTTACGTCGAACGGGAACCCGCCGGACATTCCCACTACCACCACCATGCAGCAGCCCGCGATCAGGGCCTGGCCCAGTCGCAAAGGACGGAATGCGGCGCGCATGTGCATCGAAAGCTGGCCAAGGGTGACGGGTCGGGAATCCAGACCCCGCCACCCGGTGGTGTATTCGATGCGTTCCTAGCCTTCTCTACCAAAAAAGTCATCCCGGACGCGGAGAAATCCGTCGCCCGGGATGAGGCTCAGAAAAATAGGATCAGCGGACGCCCGTCAGGCAGAGGATGAAGAACCGCCCGACGCGCCGCGGGAACGAGGGGAGCTCGCGCACCGGCTGGAGATTGGGCACGCAGGCACCCTTGGGCTGCGCGAAGGCGATCTTCGAACGCAGGATCAAGGTGCCCATGCAAAGGTCCGCAAGAGGGCACACCACGTTGAAATTCTTGTGCATGTACCGGTGATGCAGGATGTGGTGGCCGTTCAAGCGGAAGAAGATTCCAGAACGTTCCACCGCGCGCTTGCGGGGGAGATGCATGCACCAGTGCAGGTACTCATAGGTCGAAAAATAGCAGACCGTGGCCACCGCGGCGCCGGCCCAGATCGACCAGTGATGCGTAAGCAGGGCGACGAGAATGAAGGGCGATTGGCAGAGAAGGACCAAGATCGGGCCGTTCCACCAGGCCATTGGGATGGTCCACTTGTCCTTTTCCTCGACCAAGTGGTAGGTGTCGTCGGCCTTGAAGATTTGATGATGAACCAAGGCGTGCGCCTTGAAGGGATAGTCGAAGCCACCGATCGCCTTGTGCATGACAAAGCGATGGAGCGTCCACTCGAAGAAGGACGACCACGCGACGGCGGCGGTGAACGCGAGCGCCGACCAGAACAGGAATGAATTCACGGTTCCTCAAGTTTGTGCACCACCACCCCCATGCCGGACAAGGCGAAAGGTGGGAAATCGCGGCAAGGATTTGCCGTTCCCGGGGCCTTTATGGAGGAGTCTCCCGATGAGCCGGGTCAGCGGACGGGCTCAACCTTTTCCCCTGGAGTCGCACCCGCTGGGAAACCACATTTCGGCGCGGAGCCGCCTCCGCATGGGCAGCCCGTTCGGAGTACCGCCTTCAGGCGGCGCGGGGCGGCGAATGCGGACCGTCTGAAGACGGGACTCCGAACAGGCAGGACTGGCCGCAGGGGGCAAGAGTCCACCTTGTCACATTTTCCTCCGCCTTCTTCGAAGAACACACTTCGGCAACGTCTGGCCACCCCATGGGGCAACCCGTTCGGAGTACCGCCTTCAGGCGGCGCGGGGCGGCGGATACAGACCGTCTGAAGACGGGACTCCGAACGGGCGGGACCGTCAAAGGGAGCGATGTCCGACCGTGTCAAAAGGGTCCACCCGGCCGTGTACGTATCCGCTCGACAGGAGCCTTGCGATCCTCACGAGAGGCGGCGAGAGACACGGCCCTTCCGTCTCGTTTACTTCGGATTCCCCGCGCTATCCATCTCGGTTGGCGTTACAAAAACGTAGAGGCGCTTCTTGAAGGAGTTGGTCGCCTCGGAGCGGAACAATCGTCCTAGCAACGGCACATCGCCCAGCACCGGGACTTTGTCCTTCACCCGAACGGTCTCGGTGACCACCGGGCCGCGCAGCACCGCGGTCTCGCCGCGGCGCAGTACCGGATCGGCCACCGCCACGCGCACGCGCAAATGAGGCAGTGGCTGAATCCCCTCGATCTTCTTCCCCTTGGCATCCGTGGTCTGAACCGACTGCCCGGCCTTGGGCTGATCGTATCCCTGGAATTCCGTGATCTTGGCCAGGATGTGCATGCGCAACGCATCCCCGACAAACAGCGGCAGCATCTCCACCGAGGGTCCGACCGGCACCTTGCTGGTGTCGTATTGAATCTGGGCCTGATGGGTGGCCGAACCCGGCACGGCATGGACGCCATCCACCATGGAAACCATCTCGGTCACGGACACAACCGACTGACGGCCATTTTCAGTGAGGACCACCGGAGTCGAAAGCACTTCATTCCCATCCTGGTTCTCGAGGCGTTTGATCAGTGCGGCAAATTGGACGGGAGTGATTGCCGCGACCTCGCCGACGGTGCGGAACAGATCCACGTGGTAGTTCTCGTTCCGAGCCTCCTCAGCAGCGAGTGAAGATCCCACTGTCGGGGCTACCTGATTCGTCTGAGCCGGACCGAAGACCCAATCCAATCCCGGCCCACTGCTACCGGTTTCCCGCACCTCAACCAGCTTGACCTCCATCTTCACAAACCGATTCGTTGCTCCGGCAGAGGCACCGCCCACCAGAGCAATCCGTTCCGCAATCGCCTCCTGAACCTTTGGATGATTGTCCTTGTAGTGGGTTCGCAACTCCTTAAGTCGAGCATCCACCTTTTGAATCCTCTCCAGGAGATCAACGGGCGGGGTACTGGAATCAGGCGCCGGCGACTCGGTGTGAATTGCCGCGAGTGTTACCGCCGCCCGGGAAGCTGGCTTGGCTTTCACCGGTGCGAGGATTTGATCGATTTGATCGAGCTCCGAGGCTTTGGCAAAAACCATGAGCCTCCCGGAGAAGGCAAAGCTCAGTGAATTCGGCATCGGGACGGACGGATAGGCGGGTTCTGGAAACACGATCCCCTTCGTCCCAAAGAACTCCCTCAATTCATTCATCGCACCAGCGAGGTCGGCGGAAGCCGGGCGATTGGATCGAATCATCGACCAGAACGCGTTGGTCTCGACCAGCCACCATCGGGGGTGAACCAACGATTGCCCCAGCGTCTTACCGGGACGGATTCGTTCCAGGTACGCGCAACTCTGATCCACGACGAGACCCATTGGAATGGTCGAAGCCTTGGCGACCGCCTCAAGCGCCTCGCGAAGCGTAACCTGTCTCAGCTGGATCCGATCGGAGACCAGGGCCGTACTTACATCGGGCCGCTCCTCATCATGGATGGAAAGCAGGTTTAGGCCGATACCCTCGGGGTCCGCTTTGGTTGAGAGGCGAGAAAGCTTTTCCAAGGCCGACGAGACGGTACCCCGGAAAATCTCCACTTCGGAAAGCACGAGTTGATCGAGCTGGGCTTTGACCCAGGGTTCGCCGCGCGACGGGGGCGGAGTGGCGAATCCCGGGATCCTCACATAGGTCGAAGATCCCGGATTGATCCAGTTGGTAGAGAGAATCTCAACCGACGGCGACTTCGTGGTCTCGAAGCCCGCGTTCGGTATGAGGTTGGATTGCTCGTACCCGAACGCATTGGTCGACTCATCACCCAATGCCGGTCGCGGCGCGGAATAGGCCTTCGAATACCCAATTACGGGCGTCGAACGCGAGGAATCGGAGGTCAGCTTCTCTTTTGATGCCGCAGCGTTGGCGCGCGCTTCCTGAATCAAAGCGGTCAGCGCGGGGCCGCCGGTCCCCGGCCAGGGAATGGCCACCAACAGCGCGGTCACACCCAGTGCCAATGCACGGGACCACCCCAAGCGCGAGGATCGATCGGCTCGCCAATCGTGGGTGGCCTTGAGCAGTGTCGTGACACGCCGTGCGAGCTGCGACTTGAAGCCATCGCCCGCCACGCCAAGGCCGCGGGTCCATCCGGGCGACACCAGATCGCGCCCCAGCACGACCAGCAATTCGGCCAATCGCACGCGCCCGCCGGGAATCAACGCACTGGCGTCATCGGCAGCGGATTCGCAGGCGGCGCGGAGCTGATGACGCGACCACCACACCGCCGGATGCCACCACGCGAGTGCCAGCACCGCGTCGGCCACTCCGAGCCACAACGGATCGCGCGCCGACAAATGCGCGAGCTCATGGGCGAGAATCGCCTCCTGGGCCTCGTCCTCAAACCGCACCGTGAAGTCCGTCGGCAGCGCAATGGTGGGGACCAACCAACCGAAAGCGATAGGACTGCGCAGCCCGGGCCAGGACACGACACGCACGCGATTCAGTCCCACGCGATCCCGGAGCGCCTCCACCCGGGCAAGAACCCGGGGATCCCCGACCCGGCTCCGACGCAACGCCGTCATCAGCAACCAAACCCGCACACTCAAGGCGCGGAGTCCCAAAAGAATCGTTCCGACGGCCCAGACCCGCAGCGGCCACCACACGGCCTTCGGCACCGTGATTGGCTGCGATGTCCTCGCAGGAGGGGGAGTGACGACCACGGGGGCGACGTCAAAAGCTGGAATCGCTTCCGTCGTGGTCCGAACCATCACCTGTGCCTTGGGGCGACTTTCGGGCCAGCGACGCAGCACCTCCTGGCGCCAGCCGCCAAGCTCGGCAGCCCAGGCAAGCGCAATGCCAAGCAGCGCCGCCTGCCACAGGGCCCGACGACGCCAGGGCGTCGCGACCCAGGGCTGGGCTGCTGCTGCCAGCGCGACGAGCAGTCCGGCTTCAACGGCCAACCGGCCGGTCAGGGTGATCCAGAACGAGAGGGTGGGAATCATGGTCGGGAAGGGGTCGCTTCATTGAGGACTCACTTGCTCCGCCGCTTGGCTTCCTTGATCAGCTTTTCGAGCTGATCGAGTTCATCACGGCTGACCTCACGGCTGGTCAGCAGGTGGCTCACTGCCTCGGTGAGGCTGCCCGATGACAGTCGATCGACCAGATGCTGCCCCACGCTCCGGCTCACCTCTTCCGCGGCCACCAGGGCGCGATACAGAAAACTCCGCCCCTCCTCCCGATGCGCCACCAGCCCGCGCGTTTCCATCTTGCGCAACATGGTGGCCACCGTGGTGTAGGCGAGGTCGCGCTCCGGCTTCAGCTCGGCATGCACCTCAGCCACCGAGGAATCGGGGCGGTCCCAAAGCGATTGCAGGATGCGAAGCTGAAGGTCTCCAAGGCGGTAGGCGGGGGAATTCATGGCGGTGACTACGACTTCAGTAATACTACCATGGTAGTTTTAAGGTCAAGCGAGGATTGGAATGAACTTGGGCCTTCGCCGGTTTTGCGGTTTGCTGGGGGGAAGTTATGTCATCGCTTCAAGGCAAGTTCGGGGTTGTGTTCGGCGTCGCCAACAAACGGTCCATCGCGTGGGCCATCGCCCAGGCGTGGAAGCGCGAGGGCGCGACGCTGGCGTTCACCTATCAGGGCGAACGTCTGAAGGAAAACGTGGAGGAGTTGGCCGGAACCTTTGGTGCCGACACGCTCATCCTCCCCTGCGACGTCACCCGCGACGAGGACATCGCCTCGGTGTTCACGAAGGTCGGCGAAAAATTCGGCCGTCTTGACCTCGTGCTCCACTCGGTGGCTTACGCCCCGCGCGAGGCGCTCGAAGGCGACTTCCTCAACACCACCCGCGATGCGTTCAAAGTGGCGCATGACGTCAGCGCGTATTCGCTGGTCGGCATCGCGCGTGACGCGGCTCCGCTGATGACCAACGGCGGCAGCATCATCGCCATGAGTTACTACGGCGCCGAGAAGGTGATCCCGCACTACAACGTGATGGGCGTGGCCAAGGCGTCGCTGGAGGCCAGCACGCGGTATCTCGCGTATTCGCTGGGCGAACGGAAAATTCGCGTGAACTGCATCAGCGCCGGTCCGATGAACACGCTGGCCGCGCGCGGCATTGCCGGATTCGGCGACATGCTCAAGCACTACGAGGCCCACGCCCCGCTGAAGCGCAATGTTCTGCCGGATGAACTTGGTGCCACCGGTGCCTTTCTGGCGTCCGACGGCGCGGCAGCGATCACCGGTCAGGTGCTCTACGTGGACGCCGGCTACCAGATCATGGGCATGTAAGCCCGATCTGGGTGGAAGTTAGCAGAGGACCTGTCCCAACAAAAACCCGCCCGACGGCACGGAGCCATGGGGCGGGTGGATCGTAAGGCGTGCGCGACGTTCAACGTTCAACAGGCGCTGCGGCGCAGTCGGCGCCAACCGGCGAAGCCGACGAGGGCGACTCCGGTGGCGATCGCCATCTCACCCGGCTCGGGGACGGCGCTGAGATTGTACCCGATGGCGTCGAGCAACTGCAGCTCGGCGTTGCTCTGGCTCATGCTGGTGAAGGTGTTCGAATCCCCGGCGTTGTCCTGGGGCGCGGCAGGAAACGACCCATTCGCCGCCCAGTCGCCGTAATCGCCGCCATTCGGGAGATTGTTCCACTCTTGCAGATTGGCGCCAAAGGGGCTGATCCGGAAGAAGGCTTTGTTCGAGCCATCGCTTCCGTTGTTCGGTGTAAAACTGCGCGCCCCGCCCGAGGTGTAGCGAAACAGATCCGCGGGCATGACGGTAGTCGGCGTTGTTCCACCGCCGTTGGGCAGGTTGCTCGAGGTGCCGAGCACCTCATTGACCTCGTGCTGGATCACCCCAAGGAAACCGGCCGGATTCGCTTCGTAGGTGGTCTTGTTGAAGGTCACCGAACCGTAATTCAGCTGCGCGGAACCCAGTCCCAGCGCGAAGGCCAGCGCCTGCGGCACACTGACGTTCGCGGCGCCGAGCACCGGGTCATTGGGACCGGCACCCAGATTGGCGATCACCGTGGCGTCATTGGCCCCGGACTGCCCGGCCTGGAGTTTCCCCAGGTACCCGCTGAACGCATAGTCCACCACGCCGTAAGAGCTCTGCGCGCCGCTGATCGCGTTATCGAGCTTGAAGGTGATGGGGATGGTCAGGGTATCTGCCACGCCCGACGAATAGATTGCCAGGGCGCTGTTCACCGTCGCTTGGAGCGCCGCAAAATTGGGGCTGCTACTAAACGAGGTGTCGTAGATCGGCTGGATGACCACGGCCGCAGGCATCAAAATCGGAGAGGCGGCAAGGGCCATGGCCAGAACTGCGGAGCGCTTAGAAGCGAAATGGGGCATGGGGAAATCGAGAGTTAAGAATTCTACTTATTAATCTTCGGCAATAATCCTTAGAATCTTGAGCTCGACCGGCGAGCGTTCCGTTTTGGCACGCGACCGGAATTTCATCACCTCCCCGGGGGGCCTAGCGGGCGGAGGGCGAGTCCACCCTTACCCGATAAAACCGGTTCGCCGTGGCCGGATCCCGGGCCAGTCCATTGGTGGAGTCCGCGACGGCAGCCGACAGGAGTTGCCAGGAGGGCGGGAGCATCTCGGTGAATTCGACCCGGTTGGTCCGACCGAGAACGGCGTTCCAACGGATTTCATGCCCGCCGTTGGTGGCGGCAATCCGCACCTGGAGCAGGGTAACGTCGACCCAGAGCACGTTGCGGTAGAGACCGGCAATGGAGGTGCGATCCACCGCGGTCAGCGGGATTACCGGACGGGGACCCGACGCAAACGGGAGGTTCGGATCGAAGAGGATGATCAGGCTGTTGGTATCGCGCTCGGAGCTGGGGACGAACTGATTGAACGCCTGCAGGACGGACAGCCCTGACACCACGCGCCCAAACACCGGAAACCCGCCATTGACGGTCTCGAGCGCGGGGCTGTTGGTGCCGAGGTTGAAGAACCATTCCCCGGAGAGCGGCTGCGGCCCGCCGTCAACCAGGCGTCCCATGGCCAGAGTGCCAAAGAGGTTCGAGATCACGGTTCCGGCCCGCACCTCATTGGCGATGGCCGGCAGCACCGGGATCCGCGCAAAGTCCGCGGTGCGGAGACCTCGATTGATCTCCTTGTAGCCGCCGCCGCTCGCCACGAAACCGGGCACGAGGTAGTGGATGAAGGAATCGTCGTAGAGGCCGGCCTCCACATGTTGGAGAAAGTTCCGCACCGTCAGCGGCTTCTCGGCATCGAGCAGCTCGACCTCAATGTCGCCGATTGGCGTGCGAAACTGCACGCCGGTTCCGGCATGCATCCGGACACAAAGTCCGAAGCACAGGGCGAGGAGGGCGAGCCGGAACAGGGATTGGGGAGGCACGGTGAGGCTCATAATGCGCGTGCAGGAATCGGGCTCGAGGCCCAAAGGGCAATGACTTCGCGCCACCAGTCCACCGGTCGCGCGAGCGCCCCATTGTGATCCATACCCGGAAGCACCCAGAGCCGCTTTGGCCCGGCGTAGGTGTCATGGAATCGGATGCCGCGTTCCGGTGGGATAACCTGATCGGCCCCCGCCACGCAAAACGCAACCGGGCCGTGGAAATCGCGCAGCCATTCCTCGGCAGGAAAACGATCCAACAGGAGCAATTCCACCGGCAGCCAGGGCATCTGATGTCGCGCCACCCGGACCAACCGGTCGTACGGCACCAGGCAGCAAATGCCCTGAACGCGCTCGGCGTGCCTGCCAGCCAGCCACGCCACTGGGCCGGTTCCCAGCGATTCAGAAACGAGGTACACCGGAACCTGTGCCGGCAGGGAATTGAACGCCTCGTCCGCCGCCGACAGGAATGCCGTTTGCGACGGCGTTCCGGGCCGATCGCCGTAACCAGGGTACTCCAACACGTACACCGGAACCGGGAGCGCCTGTTGCAGAGGATCCGTCAGATACTCGCGTCCGACTGCGGATCCCGCATTGCCGTGTGTGATCAGCACCACGCCAGGACGGACGGCCCCAGCGTTCGACGGCGCGCCGCGACGCCAGCCGATGCGGAGGCCGGCCACATTGGTCCAAGGCAAAAATCCCCGGTCAGTGGCCATTCGTTGAAGCGCCGCCGTGGAGACCTGTTCCGGATGAAAAATCAGAACGCGTTGGTTCCAACCCACCAGCAGGCAGAGTCCCAGATAGACTAGGAGGCCAATCCGCACTAGGCGCCTCGTCCACCGTCGGGACGGCGCGGCAGCGGTGGGCGGCATCGCGGACATAGCGCGTGGACCGGAGCTTACCGGAGCTTAGTTCCCCTTGCCGTCGTCTCCGGAGCTGGCGCCCTCGGCGGCCACAGCGCGGTCGGCCTTGATCTGGTTGAGGGCGACGAGAGCCGCTGCGCTTTCCGCCAGCTTCTTGCTGCGCCCGTTCCCGCGCGCGAGTTCGATTCCAGAGTGGTACACCGCGCACTCGAAGCGGCGGTCATGATCCGGACCCTCGACCGCGATCTGCTCGTAGCTGGGCGGATTCGGGGAATTTGCCTGCAATAGTTCCTGCAGTTCGCCCTTGGGATTTTCCAGATTGGGCAGTTCGCCCAGCTCCCCGAACAAACTGCGAAACAGCTGAAGCACCAAAGCCTGCGCGGCCACGTATCCGGCATCGAGAAACACCGCGCCGACCACCGCTTCGAAGGCATCGGCCAGGGTGGAATTCCGCGAGCGTCCACCGCTGGAATCCTCGCCGCGGCTCAAGATGAGGAAGCGCCCGAGATTCAACCGCCGCCCCTGCTCGGCCAGCGAGGACCGGTTCACCAACTGCGCACGCGCCTGGGTCAGCGGTCCCTCACCATGGGTCGGGAAGCGTTCGTAGAGCTCGTTGGTAAGCACCAGCTGGAGCACGGCGTCGCCGAGAAATTCCAGCCGCTGATTGTGCTGCTGCAAGTGGCCGACGCCGGCCTCGTGCGCCAGGGACGGATGCGTGAGTGCCAGGATCAGCAGCTGACGATCGCGAAATTCATGGCCTAGGGCGGCCTCAAGCTCAGCGGTGGAAATCATGGGCGGACTTCAGCTCGGGGAAACCTCGGACACCGGTTCGGACGCGAACCCTTCGGCAGTTGCCGCCACCGTTTCGAGCGCCTCGGGCGCCAGCGACGCCACCTCGCTGGGCGGATTGAACGGCTCCTCAGTCGGCGCCGGCGCGTCCGACGGCAGGCCGTGTTCTAGCAGGCTCGCCACGTCGCGTTGCACGGCCTCGAGCTGCTCCAGATGGAGATCAGGATCGGTGATGACAAACACGTCACCCGTGCGCGCCTGCTCGTACACGAACACCCGGCGGCCATTTTCACGCAGCTGTTGCTTCACCTTGAGGATGCGCTTGCGCTCCAGCATGACGGCCAAGATGTAACATGCCGGGGCGTGGCGTTCGTCGCGACGTTCCACCAACTTGCGCAGCATCGCCTCGGCATCGCCCTTGGCAATCGCCTCCGGGGGCGTGGGAGGTGGCGCGTGGTAGACACCCTTCCAGTGCGACACCAGCCCGGGACGGGCCACGATCTCGGCACCCTGCGCCTTCCACCCCTCTTCACTGAGGTCCAGCCGTTCGAACAAGGGCCCCGCCGTCACGAGCACCGTGTGACACGGTTCGCCGTCGGCAAAGGTGCGACCGGTGACATGACATACATGCGCCCGGCTTTGGATGTTCCATTCCAACATGATGACTGAAGACAGAGAACTGAGGACTCGCGTGATCGACCCTGCCGACTCCAAGGCGGTTTTGCCCGACACAACAGGGACCTTTGGAGTATCGGCAAGGTTGAGACGACTTCAACCCGCATTTATCGGCGCGAACCGCGGAGTTGAATCCCCGGTTCAGCGCGATAGGTTCCGCCTGCTCAGCTCCTAGCGACCCTGCTCCGAACGCCGCACCAACCCGCCGCGATTCCTCCCATGGCACCCCCTGAATCGTCCGCCTCGCACCCAGACGCCGGAAATCCGGAGGCCGTGTATCAAGTGTCCATCGACGGCCAGGCCACCGGTCCCTTCCCACTTTCCGAGGTGATCGAAGGGATGCACTCTGGCCGGTTTTCCGCTGATCTCTGGGTTTGGAAGCCCGGTTGGCCGGAGTGGCGGCAGCTTCGGGAGGCGTTTCCCGAATGCGT
>JANXMD010000681.1 GCA_025354845.1 Verrucomicrobiota bacterium
GTTTCGCGTCGTACAGCTTCACCAGCATGGTGGGTGTGGCCCTCCGCGCGGAGTTCCTGAGTGACGCCCGCGGTGTGGACGCCTCGGCCGATCCGCTTGGGTTCCCGCTGAACAGTGGAAACGACCTGACCAGCTTCGCCTTCACCGTGAACTTCAAGCCGGTGCCCAACGTGAAGATCCAGCCGGAAGTCCGGTTCGACCACTCCTCGCTCAAGGGCGCCTTTGGCACCCACAACGACCGCGTCATCCTCGGCCTCGGTGTGTCGTACCTCTTCTGATTCCGTTCCCAACCTGAATCCGTCTGAGACTCCTCCGTTCCTGAACTTGTAACCTGCCCTATGAAATTCAGTTCCTCCACCATGCTTGGCGCCGCTGCGGCCGCCATGCTGTCCTTCGCTTCGGCTTCGGCCGAAACGGTGAAGGTCGGCATTCTTCACTCGTTGAGCGGCACCATGGCCATCAGCGAAACCTCGTTGCGCGACACGCTGTTGTTCGCGTTCGACGAAATCAACGCCGCCGGCGGCATCAAGGCCGGTGGTAAGACCTACACCATAGAGCCCGTCATCGTGGACGGCGCGTCCAACTGGCCGCTCTTCGCCGAAAAGGCCAAGCAGCTGCTCGAGCAGGACAAGGTGTCCGTCGTCTTCGGTTGCTGGACTTCGGTCAGCCGCAAATCGGTGCTTCCGGTGTTCGAGAAGGACAACGGTCTGCTCTTCTATCCCGTCCAGTACGAAGGCGAAGAGCTCTCCAAGAACATCTTCTACACTGCGGAAGCGGTGAACCAGCAGGCCACGCCTGCGGTCGATTACCTCCTCAAGATGGGCAAGAAGAAATTCTACCTCATCGGTACCGACTACGTCTATCCGCAGACCACGAACCTGATCCTGTACAAGTACCTCCTGCTCCACGGCATTCCTGCGGAGAATATTGGCGGCGGCTTCCGCAAGGACGCTGACGGCAAGGTGATCTCGGCGGGCAAGTACACTCCGTTCTCCCATACCGACTACCAGCAGATCGTCGCGGAGATCAAGCAGTTCGCCGCGAGCGGGGACGCCTGCGTTCTGAATACCGTCAACGGCGACTCAAACGTGCCGCTGTTCAAGGAAATCGCTGCCGCTGGCCTTTCGGCCGCCGACTGTCCGGTGGTTTCGTTCAGTCTCGCCGAAGACGAACTCCGCGCGCTCCCGACCAAGGACCTCGTGGGTGAACTCGGTTGCTGGACCTACTTCATGTCCATCAATAGCCCGGAAAACAAGGCCTTCCTCGGCCGCTGGGATGCTTGGTTGAAGACCCAGTCCTACCCTGGCGTGGTGAAGGAAAAGCGCGCCGTCGATAGCCCGATGGTGCTGTCCTACGACGGTGTCTACCTGTGGAAGGCCGCGGTTGAGAAGGCTGGTACTCTGGATGTGGACGCCGTCCGCACGGCCCTCGAATCCGGAACGATCGCCTTCAAGGGTCCGGCTGGAAAGACCACCATGCAGGCGAATCACCACACGATCAAAAACGTGTACATTGGCGAGACCAAGGCCAACGGCCAGTTCAAGATCCTCAAGGAATTCAAGGACGTGGCTGGCGAACCCTTCATCTTGAAGGGCCTCGACGAGAAGCTCGCGGCCAAGAAGTAATCGGCTTCAACATCTAGGACGGGGTGCTGGCGATTCGCCGCACTCGAGGTAGAATCGGCTCCTCCTGACCGCTTTTCCCCATCCGGTGGCGTCGGCGCCCCGTCTCAAGTTTTCGGTGTCTGCCCTGTGGAGTGTGAGAATCAGTGTGTGTTTGTGCGACGGTGACGGTGACTGTGACCGTGACGCGTATTGGTGTGTGTGCCCACGCGGGATGGAGGCTGTGAACTCCATCCCGCAACTTGCTGCAACCGTTCCCGGATGATTTTCAACTCCTTCTGCCGCCGACTGACCTCGGGGCGACTCGTGCTGGCGTTTCTCGGTGCCCTGGCACTGGGTGCACTGGGAACCCTTCGGGCTGCCGGACCGGAGTTGCCCGAGGCCGAATTAAGAAAACGCCTGGTTGCGGTCATCCTTTCCGATGCGGACAGCCGGGAAACCGATATTCGGAACCTGGCGTCCACCGGATCCCGGTTGGTCCGCGATATTCTCCTCGCCTGGCCCAAGGATCGAGTCCTCCTGTTCGAGCAGCCGGGCGGTGCCAAGATTCCCGCATTAATCGAAGAGGAAACCGACTCGGACGGCAAATGCCGGGCCTTTCGGATCGATACCGGCGCGCTCCTTTCCGACGCCTCCGGAAAGCCTCTGAAGTTTGCCGTTTCGGAACTCACCACCGCGGAAACCGACAATACTCTTCGGAGTTGGATTCAGCGCGGCCTCGATACGCTCGCGCTGTCCGATCCCTCCGGTGAGGCCCGAAAGACCGCGGTGCTGAAATTGGGCAACTCACAAAAGATGTCGAACTTGGTGGTGCTAAAGGATCGATTTGACATCGAGCCGGAAGCCGAGGTTCGCAAGGCGATCCAGGAGTCGATGGCGTTGCTGCATCTCGGTGATCCCGATCTGGCCGTGCGCAAGGCGGCGATCCAGGAGCTCGGTCGCCTGGAATCCATCGGCGGACTCGACATGCTCAAGCACCTTGCCGCGGATGTCGCGTTACCGATCGAGCTCAAGCGGCCGGTGGTCGAGGCCACCCAATTGATCGAGAATCACATCAACAACGTCAACATGGTCGGTACGCTTTTTCGAGGCCTCAGCCTCGGGTCGATCCTGCTGATCGTGGCGCTCGGGCTGGCCATCACCTTCGGCCTGATGGGCGTGATCAACATGGCCCACGGGGAAATGATCGCCATCGGCGCCTACACCACTTACGTCGTACAGAATCTGTTCGGCTCAGGGTTCGGGTTCTCCATCACGCTACCGTTCCACTTTTCGGGGAAGGCGATCTCGTTTGGGATGCAACTCCCGGGCTTGAACGCCACCGGCGCCCTCTATGAGTCCTACTTCCTGGTCGCGATCCCGTTGAGCTTCCTTACGGCGGCCCTCGCCGGCTTGGTTATCGAGCGCGTGGTGATCCGTTTTCTCTACCGCCGTCCGCTGGAATCCCTGCTCGCCACCTGGGGCGTTTCGCTGGTGATGCAGCAGCTGTTCCGCATGGTCTTTGGTGCGAACAACGTCCAGGTGAGTTCGCCGCGCTGGCTTCTTGGACACTTCAACTTCAGTGACGTCCTCCTGGGTTACAATCGTGTGTTTGTCATCGGATTTGCCGTGCTGATTGTGGTGGGCACGTGGCTGCTGTTGACCCGTACTCCGCTCGGCTTGCTGATTCGTGCGGTGATGCAGAATCGTGACATGGCGGCCTGCATCGGGGTCCGCACGCAGCGGGTCAACCAGTTAACCTTCGCCTTCGGTTCCGGGCTGGCGGGATTGGCCGGTGCGTTCCTCTCCCAGATCGGCAATGTCGGTCCGAGTCTTGGGCAGAGTTACATTGTCGATGCGTTCATGACGGTGGTCGTGGGCGGTGTCGGCAGCATCGTGGGAACCGTCTGTTCCGCGATCGGCATTGGCACTGCGGACCAGATCCTCCAGCAGGCCACCGGATCCCCGGTGACCGGCAAGATCGTCGTGCTGGTGGCCATCATCCTCTTCCTCCAATGGCGCCCGGGCGGACTCTTCTCTATCCGCAGTCGTAGCTTGGATTGAACTCATCCGAACCTGTTTTCATGCGTCCTGATTCCAAGCGATTCGAACTCTGGCTCACGCTGGCGGCGGCCTTTGTGCTCATCGTCCTGCTGCCGGCGCTGAATGTGCTCCCCGTTCCGGAAGCCCTTCGGGTGAGCGACTTCAGCATCAACCTGTACGGGAAGTATCTTTGCTACGCGATTCTCGCTGTCAGCGTGGATCTGCTTTGGGGCTACACTGGGCTCCTCAGCCTGGGGCAGGCCCTTTTCTTCACTCTCGGTGGCTACATGATGGGCATGTATCTCATGCGCA
>JANXMD010000738.1 GCA_025354845.1 Verrucomicrobiota bacterium
CCCTGGTGTTGTCGCTCCTGCCGGGATTTCTCGGACCGGGTGGACCGGTAAACCATCTAGGTATGCGCCTGCCGGATCAGGCGCGGCTCTTGCGGCTCCAGGAGACCTGTGAACGTCAGGGAATCCGCACCCATCGCGAGGACGGGGTGGTATGCTGTCATTCCAAGCAGTCGAAATTCTGGGTCTTTGATCCCGACCAGACTCTCTGGGAGTTCTACTTCCTGGATCCCGGGTCGCCGGGCGAGGAAGAGGACTCCGGGGGTCCGCCTGCGGAATTACGAACCCCACTCCCCGAGGCCTCTCCGCGCCAAGTCTGGAGTCATCATCTCACCCAAGCCGGTGTTTCCTCGATCCCGCACCCGGACCACTCGCTCCACGAGGTTGTGCTGGAGGGCAGTGCCAACCTGCAGAACGCGGGAACACATTTCATCGCCCTGCTCCGCGAGGGACTTCGCACCCTGCGGCCCGGAGGCTTGATCCGACTGCATGGGTTGAGTGCGGACCGGGCACTCCTGAATCGTTCGCCGCGACTCCAGGGGCCGGCAGCATTGGTCGGAGAGGTTCCCACCCACCAGGAACTCGCCAACGCGCTTCGCGAGGCGGGATTCATCGGCATTCGATTCGAAACTCTTTCGGAAGTTGCCCACTTTACCGTCGAAGGGTGCTCGTTGCGGGAGTTCGTGCTCGTCGGCGAAAAGCCGGGACACCGCCCCATCCCCTGCACGCATCTTGCGGTCTATTTGGGACCGCTGGCGCTAGTCGTCGATGACGCGGGGAATCATTTTTCCCGGGGCGAACCGGTCCGGATAAACATCCACGACTGGCAACGGCTCCAGGCCGGGTCAGCCGGAAGCAGTTTTCTGTTTCTCAAGTCCCAGTGACGAGCAAACTCGATTGCAGATTCCCCAGATTCAGCCCAGCGTCGGCCATGCTCTCCCGCAGGTCGTTTCTCCACTCCGTTGCGGCTGCCACCGCCGTCCTTCCCCTCGGAGTTTCCCACGCCGCCGAGCCCTTCCGACGTACGGGGAAGTCTCATCTCCGGCCGGCCCTCGCAGCCTACTCGTTTCGGGACGATCTGACACCGGGCAAAGACGGGGCACCGGCGAAGATGGACCTGTTCCAGTTCCTCGACTACTGCGCCGACCACGGGTGTGAGGGCGCGGAGCTCACGAGCTACTATTTTCCAAAGAACGTCACCGACACCCAGCTCGCAGAAATACGACATTACGCACATCTGCGCGGCATGCCCATCAGCGGCACGGCGGTGGGAAACGATTTCTGTCATCCCGAGGGCCCGGTTCGCGACCAGCAGATCGCGCATGTGAAGGAGTGGATTCGAAAGGCAACGCTTCTCGGCGCCCCACACATTCGGGTGTTTGCGGGGACTGCAAAAGGGACCTCCAAGGACGAGGCCAAGAAACGCTGCATTGCGGCGCTTGAGGAATGCGGGGAGGCGGCGGGCAAGGCCGGTGTATTTCTGGGGATCGAGAATCATGGCGGCATCGTCGCGGAATCGGCGGATCTGGTGGATATCTTGAAGTCCGTCCGATCCCCGTGGGTGGGGATAAACCTCGACACGGGAAACTTTCACACCGAAGACCCCTACGTGGATCTCGCGGCCATCGCGCCGTGGGCAGTGAACGTGCAGTACAAGGCCTACATCCGCCGGAAGGGGCAGTCTGAGGACGATCCCCGCGACGACGCGCGAATCTTCAAGATCCTCCGCGACGCCGGCTACCAGGGCTTTGTGGCCCTGGAGTACGAACTCAAGGAAAGCCCCTGGGTGCGGGTGCCCAAGATTCTTGAGGAGATGAAGCCGTTCATGGGATAGAAGCAAAAGCCGTTCGTCTTCCGTGAATCTTTTTCATCGGTGTTGAACGCGGCGATCTGGACGTGTCGCTTGCCACGGGGGATTGGGCACCTCCAGACTTCCGCCCGTCGCCACCCAACCGACACCCATGCCCGAACTGAAGATGTCCCCCACGCCCGGCGCGCGCCTCGTGCGCCACGCCGGCGATACGATTACCCTGGAACTCTCCGGCGTTCCGCAGGGGTGGACGGCCCGGGTCCGCACCAACCTCGGACGCGCTCGCCGCCTTCGCGAAGAGATTGTCCGCGCCCGCTTTGAGAAGCTCCCGCTGGCCGGCGCCTCGTGGCGCGACCTTGCTTTGGAGCGTGGTGACGACGGCACCTGGCGCATCACCCTGCCGCTCGCCGAAGTCGGCTATTTCAAGGCCAAGGCCTTTGCCATCGACGAACGCGGCTTCCAACACTGGCCCGGTGGGCCGGATCTTGGGATCAGCATCCATCCCTCCTGGACCCGGACCGGAAACACCATTTACTGCGCCTTCCCGCGCATGTTCGGACCGGGCAAGTCGAAGCGCACCACGATCGATCCCGCGCTCGACCTTCAGCTCAAGCCGCTCGATGCGGCCGGGTACACGGTGATCCCGCCCAGCGGCACGCTGCGCGATGTCATTCGCGAACTGCCGCACATCATCGACACCCTCGGCTGCCGCATTCTGCATCTGCTGCCGGTGAGCCCGACCCCCACAACCTTTGCGCGCTTCGGCCGCTTCGGCTCACCCTACGCGCTGCAGGATCTCACCGCCATCGACCCCGCTCTGGTCGAATTCGACAAGCGTACCACCGGCGTCGATCAATTTCGTGAACTGGCCGACGCCGTTCACGCCCACGGGGCACGGCTGATGTTGGATTTGGTTATCAACCATACCGGCTGGGGCAGCTCGCTCTGGGAACAGCATCCTGAGTGGTTCCTGCGCAAGCCGGACGGCGAGTTCGAATCGCCCGGCGCGTGGAGCGTGGTGTGGGAGGACTTGGTGGAGCTCGATCAGCATCATCCCGCACTCTGGGAACTCCTGGCCGAAGCCTTTCTCACCTGGTGCCGCCGAGGGGTGGACGGATTCCGCTGCGACGCCGGTTACAAGGTTCCGGTTCACGTCTGGCAGTTCATCACCGCCCGCGTTCGGCAGGAGTTTCCCGACGCGGTGTTTTTGCTGGAAGGACTCGGTGGCCCGTGGGAGTCGACCGACGCGCTGCTCGGCGAAGGCGGCATGCAATGGGCCTATAGCGAGCTGTTCCAGAACGACGGACCGCAGGCAGTCAGTGGTTACATTGACCATCATCTCGAAGCCGGCGATGGAACCGGCACGCTCATCCACTATAGCGAAACGCACGACAACGCCCGCCTCGCGGCGCATTCGCTGGGGCTGATGTGGTCCCGTCACCGGAATCGACTTTGTGCCCTCACCAGCCTGCAGGGCGGTTTCGCGTTTACGTGCGGGGTTGAGTGGGGCGCCACCGAGCAAATCAATGTCCACAGCAGTCGCGGCCTCGCCTGGGGCGATCCGGATAATCTCGTGGCGGAACTCGGGCGACTCAACGCCCTGCTCCGGTCACATCCCTGCTTCTTCGACGGTGCCAGCGTCGCCCGAGTCAGCGCCGACGGGACCGCGGTTCTGGCGCTTCGGCGCGTATCCGCTGAGGGGCTGGATTCCGTGCTGATTCTGGCCAATACCGATCTCCGTGCGGAACAAACGGTGCGGCTCCAGCCGCGGATTTGGTCGGAATTTTGTGCCAATGCGCATGATCTTCTCGACGAGTCCCAGACCCCGGTTCGCCTGGAAACCGGTCGCGCCACCGACAGCTGGATCGAGGTGGTGGTGCGTCCCGGCGCCGTGCACTGTCTCGCTCCCTCCATGCGGCCACGCGGGCTGTCCGGTGAGGCCTATCGCTCCGCCCGGGCTCGTTCGGATTGGGCAATTGCCGCGGCCGGACGCATTGGACGAGAGACGTCTGCGGATTGGGCGGAACGCGCGACGGACTGGCGGAAACTCGCCGGAGCGGTCGACGCCGATCCCGCCGCCGTACTCGCCGACGCCTCGGGCGCCCACGAAGGCTATCGACCGGTCGTCGTCTGGCGTTGTGAGGATCGCGCGCGCATCACGCCGATTCCTCCCGATCACTGGGTCCTGCTGTGGAGTGCGACTCCTTTCCGCGCACGGCTGGAATTGAAAGGCTCCGCAATCGTGGAGACCGCGGAATCGATTCCCGCAGATTCCGGATACATTGCCTGCCTGCCTCCGCAGCAACCCGGCGAGGGATGCGATGCACGGCTCCAATTTGAACAGTACGACAATGGGACCCAGCGATTCGAGGCGCCCCTCCGCTACCTGGCACCGGCGCCGACTTCCGTTCCCGGCGGCGTCCCGGCGGATCCGGACGCCTGCGTTCTCCTGACCAACGGCCGCGGCGGCATGAGCCGGCTCCGCGTGCAGTTGGGTGAGATTCGCTCGAAGTACGACTGCCTGCTTGGAGCCAATCTGGACCCTGCCGTGCCCGTCGACCGCCACGTCTTCGCCAAACGCCTGCGAGCCTGGGTGAATGCCGACGGATTCATCACGGCGTTGAATGGCGACAATTTGGTCACCGTGGAACCCGGGCCTCCGGCGCATTGGCGCTTCGTGGCCAGCGCCGGTGATGGACGGAGCGTGGAAGTGCACCTGGTGATGGATCTGCTGCCGGACTCCAACACGCTGGTGGCCCGCTTCAGCCGTCCCAATTTGTCGCGCGGTGACAGCCGCCTAGGCCGCCGGCTCCCTGCGTCCGCGTCGGTGACCGTCACGGTCCGCGTCGATATCGAGGACCGGAATTTTCATTGGGAAACCAAGTTCAACGGTGGAGCCGACCATCACTTTCGCAGCAACTGCCGCCCCAACACCGCGGTGGGAGACCCGGCCGGCTTCGTCTTCACCCCCGGTTCAGACCGTCAGCTCCAAGTTTGGACCGATTCCGGTCGCTTCCACGCCGAACCGGAATGGTGCCTCAATATCCCGCATCCCATCGAAGCCTCGCGAGGTCAGGAGGGGGCGGGAGATGCGTACAGCCCGGGATGGTTCGAGCTCCCGCTGGCGCCCGATGGGGCCGTGACGCTGGTCGCCACTGCCGAAGCCGCACCGCGTGTGCCCAACGCCACAACTCTTGCCGAATTCGTCGGCATTCGCTCGCGGTTGCGGGAAACCGCGTCGGCCCGCGCGGAGCTGCCGCCCGGTGACATCCTTGGACACACTCTGATCTCCTCGGTGCAGGCCTACGTGGTGCGTCGCCACGACGCCAAGTCCGTGATCGCCGGCTATCCTTGGTTTCTCGATTGGGGCCGCGATTCCCTCATTTGCGCGCGCGGACTCATCACGGCCGGAATGATCGAGGAGGTACGCGACCTGCTCATCACCTTTGGACGGTTCGAGGAAAACGGCACGCTCCCGAACAGCATCCACGGCAACGATGCTTCGAATCGTGACACCAGTGATGCGCCACTGTGGTATGGCGTCGTTGCTGAAGAACTGGCCGGCCACCTCCCCAACTTATACGCGACCCAGGTTAACGAAGCGGGCCGCACTCTCGCCGAGGTGCTGCGTTCCATCGCCTGTGGCTGCCTGAAGGGGACCTCGAATGGCATTCGCGTGGATGCCACGACGGGATTGTTGTGGAGCCCGAGCCACTTCACCTGGATGGACACCAACCATCCGCCCGGAACGCCGCGCGAAGGATTCCCGGTGGAAATCCAAGCCCTGTGGATCCGCCTCTTGCGTCAACTGGATCGGCTGAAGCTGGAGCCATGGGAAGGCCGCGGCGAGTCCTGGGGAGACCTTGCCCGACGAACCGAAAAATCGTTTCACGCGCTGTTCTGGCTGGAGGACTGCGGCTGGTACGCAGACCTGCTGTTGGCTGCTGCAGATCATCCCGCCCGCATGTCGCCGCCGAGCAACGCGCTTCGCAGCAACTGTCTCCTCGTAGTCGCATTGGGCATCGATCAGCACCCGCAATTTGCGGAGCGGGCGCGTCGGATGGTGGATGCGGCCGCGCGCTATCTGGTCATTCCCGGCGCTCTCCGCACGCTCGCGCCGCTGCCCGTGATTCCGCCCCTGCCCGTCCGCAGCCCGGACGGCCAGTTGCTCAACGATCCGGATCACCCCTACTGGCCGCGCTACGAAGGCGACGAGGACACGCGCCGCAAGCCAGCGTACCACAACGGCACCGCCTGGACCTGGACCTTCCCCGCCTTCTGCGAAGCGTTGGTCCGGGCCTATCCCGGTGATGCCAACGCTCTCGCCGCCGCCCGTGCGCATCTGGCCGGCATTGAGCCGCTTCTCGACGCCGGTTGCCTTGGGCACCTGCCTGAGATCGTCGATGGCGATGCCCCGCATAGTCCCCGGGGCTGTGACGCCCAGGCCTGGGGAGCCACCGAGGCGCTGCGCGTCTGGCGCTGGCTCGCCGCGCAATCTTGATCGCGGAGAAACTCGCTCGAAGACCCAGCCGTGGCCTGCGTCTATTCGGCGTGCTTTCTCAGCTCCAGAGACGTCGTTTTTCTCACCGGCTCAGCAGGCTTTCGACCGGCCTGGCGGCAATTTGGCTGGCATCGAGTCCGCTCCGTGCGACGGAGTCCCCCGCCAGTTGGCCATACCCGCAATCCGCCTCGAAGAAGGGATTGCAGGTGCAGATGGTGGACGACGCCCTCGACCTCGGGGTTCGCCACGCGGCTCTCAATTTCAACTTCGGCCAACTGCTGGCACCGGGCGCCGGGGAAGACGAACCGGGAGTGCTGTGGAATGGAACCTGGCACCGCTTCCATCGGGGCTATCTGGAGGCGATGGATCGGCAAATCAAGACGCTGTCCGATCACGGGGTGGTGGTGTCACTGATCCTGCTCAACTACGAGCCCGCCGATCCGACGCTGCGCCGGATCTTGCTTCATCCGGGATACGATCCCAAATGCCCGAACCACCTCTCCGCCTTCAATGCGGTGACGCCGGAAGGACGTGACTGGCTGGAAGCCGCCGTCCGGTTTCTCGCGGCACGCTGGTCGCGACCCGATCAAGCCCACGGCCGAGTGGCCAACTGGATTGTAAGCAACGAGGTCAACTCCCACTGGTTTTGGTCCAACATGGGCCATGTGAGCCTCGACACCTTTGTCACCGACCACCTCCGGACGGTCCGACTGATCCATGAGGCGGTGCGAACGGCGTCGCGGAACTCACACGTGTTCCTGTCCCTCGAACACCATTGGAACAGTCACTATCCGGGCGGCGACGAAACGCAAACCTTCGCCGCGCGCCCCTTCCTGGAGGCCTTCGCGCGCAGCGCGCGGGCGGGCGGAGAATTCGACTGGAACATCGCGTTCCACCCCTATCCCGAGGACCTCCGGAATCCACGAACCTGGAAAGACCAGAGCGCCCAGCCGGACTTCCACACCACGCCGCGAATCACCTTCAAGAACATCGACCAACTCGTCCGCTTCCTCGACCAACCCGCACTGAAGTTTCACGGCGGGCGACGGCACGTGATCCTCAGCGAGCAGGGATTCGACACTCCCAGCGGTCCGGACGGTGAAACGATCCAGGCGGCGGCGTATTGCTATGCATGGAAACAGGTGGAGTCGCTGGATGGCATCGATGCCTTCATCCTCCACCGTCACGTCGATCACGCCCAGGAGGGCGGACTCGCGCTCGGACTGTGGACGCATCAGCCGGGCACAATCGCCACGCCCGATCGAAAGAAGCGAATCTATGAGGTCTTCCGTACCGCCGACGGACCCGGTGCCGAAGCGGCGTTCCGCTTTGCACTGCCGGTGATCGGCATCCAGTCCTGGGACAATCTGAAGGTGTCCCGGTAATCGATTCACGGGCGATCACTCGGCCGGTGGATTTTCCGCGATCAGCTTCAAGGCTTCCGTGATCAGAATCTCGCCGGTTTTTTCGCCCAGGCAGGTACGGCTCACGTACTCGTAGCGCTTGAAGCTCAGCCAGTCGACTTCGGT
>JANXMD010000742.1 GCA_025354845.1 Verrucomicrobiota bacterium
CTATCAATGGCGGAAGAACGGAAACGAAATATCCGGGGCGACCAACGACTCGATTTATTTCTACCCGGTCGAGCTTGGCGATGCCGGTAGCTATGATGTGGTGCTCGGCAATGCTGCGGGGCGGGTTGTGAGTCCGGCGGCTCGTCTGGCGGTGGTGGATCCGGTCCGGGTGGGCATGACCCACACCGCCGCCGGTTCCGTGGCGCTCCAGTTCAACTCGATTCCCAAAAATACCTACTCGATCTACTACACCGATTTGGTGACCAATGTGTTCGATAGTTGGTTGTATTTGGTCGATGTCGTGGCGTCTTCCACCAACACGTTGAAGGGAGTCGTGACAACGCCACCTCGCCGTTTTTATCGAGTGGTTCCGGACTGAAACCCGCGTGGATCCGAAGCGGGAGTGGTGGCGGTCCCCGTTCGGCTGCCTGGCTGCCCACTCGCTCTGGCGTCGTCAGTCGGCGATCGGATAACTGGCGAATTGACGGGAGGCATCGCGCCAAAGCCTGAGAAGTTCCCGAGTCGGAAGGATGCCCGCCCCGCGCCGGCGGTTCTCCGCACCGATGGCAAAGACCATCTCCCATTGTTGAAACAGGGTTTGATAGGCCTCCGAGAGACGGGTCCGGGCGTCGTAGATGTGGGTCGCCTCGGCAGAAGCTCCGTTCAGTTCCAAGATGGTAAAGGATCCCGGCCGGCCTGATTGAAATTCGTCTTCCGAGGTGAATCGGACGTCGAACCGTCC
This sequence comes from Verrucomicrobiota bacterium, assembly GCA_025354845.1. Lineage (GTDB taxonomy): Bacteria > Verrucomicrobiota > Verrucomicrobiia > Limisphaerales > UBA9464 > CAIVQB01. The sequence continues at coordinate 743 of JANXMD010000742.1, forward strand.
GATGAAAAACCCTGGTATCCGCTGGCTGACGGCATCGAAGGCGGCCTCGAGTTGCGGTGAATTCAATCGAGCCCCATTCCGGAAAATGCAGCCCTGCGCGTGGTTTCCCGCCTCCACCAACCGGATTGTTTCACCTGGCTGCGGGACTTCGTGTCGACGGCTCCCCAGGCGCTGGAGATACCGTCCGGCGAGACAGCGGGCGCGAGGGTCGTCCCAGATCAGTTCCTCGACCGTCCGGTGACCATCGCCGGTCACGTGGGGGAAAACCTTTTCGGTGATCGAAAAAATTCGACCGCGGGACTGGTCGGGAAATCGAAAGTAAAACACGCCGGCTTCACCCGGCCCCGGCGCATAGCGCTGGACCACCAGCGGTACTGGGGATTCTTCCAGGCACCGTTTCGCATCCGCTTCGGTACGAATCAGGCGCACACCTTGACCGCGTTGACCCAGATCCGGTTTCAGGATGAACGGGTAGGGGAGCGCCACCGCCTCTTGCAGCGCTTTGAGCGCCACGTGTCGCTGGGCTGGTGACGCAGGTTCGAGAAGCCAGGCCTCGGCGGTGAATTCCGGGCTGGTCTCTTGGAGTTGGCGAAGAGTCTCGATCTTTGATTCGCCGACCAATCCGCCGGCTCGAATTCCGGGATTGGCGCACGCAGGAAGCGTGACGCTGCGATGATGGATGGAGAGGCGCAGATAGTTCGCCGCGACCGGCAGGTAGAAGATTCCGGCCGGCCAGAATTCCCACTGCCGCCAACGTGCGACCGTGGCGGCGAATCGTTGCCTGAAGGTGGGACTGCGTCGCGCCGGCGAGTGGTGTTGCTGGCGAGTGAGGGCACGAACCAGCCACAGGACCAGCAGAACCGTCCCGACGACCGCGGGGATTGCCAGCGGCCGGCTGGTTAGGGTTTCTCCAAGTCGCGCCCCGAGAAGTTGGGCCAGGAGAAAGAGCGTTCCGGTCCAAACAGCGACTGCGGCGCCGGTAACTCCGAGAAATTGTGGCAACGGTACCCGCAGGAACCCGGCGGCGAGGTAGGTGGGGAGTCGTGTTCCGGGAAGGAATCGGCTGGAAGCGAGCAGCCACGGCCCCCGTTGTGCAAACCAGCGCTCACTCCGCGTGATGGCCTCCGCGGTGGCAAGGCGTCGGAAGCCCGGCAATCGAAGCAGCGGCCGACCGAGTCCCCGCGCAGCCAGGTACAGCAAAGCATCGCCGAGCCAGATGCCGAGAAAGCATCCGAGGAACGCCGTGATCCAGGAGAGTCGCCCGGCGGCGGCGAGAACTGCGGCCGCAATCGTTGGTAGGTCCTCCTGCACGAGTGTGGCGGCGCCCAGAGAGGCGGCGGTGAGGATCCCGTTGTTACCACCGCTCAGCCACCCCGTGGTTTCCGGATGAAACGTCGGAAAGGGATTCATCGCGAGCCCTCGCCTGTGTCGTCCTGGGTTCGCAGATGGGCGACGGTCGAGGGGGCCATGCCGAAACCCTCCGGGATCCGGACTCCCTGCAGGCGCGCCATGATCGCAATCAGCGCGAAGTGGTGGATCCCATGCGCGATCGCATACACCAGCTCACGGCCAAGGCTCGACTGCGAAACGGGCGCGTCTCCCTGGCGATAGCTGACTTCGCATCGGGTGTGGATCGCGGCATCCAGGAGCTCGACCTCGAGTTGGTTGAGGTCGCTTCGGATCGCGCGCACCCGTAAGCGCGCGTACTCGAGATCCCGCTCAATCCTCGGATCGCGATCACGTCGATCGTAGTCGATCACCCCGCTATCATATCCACGCAGCAGGCTGACGAAGTGATCCAGGCAGTGGCGCAGGTGTCCCCCGATGGTGGCATTGAAGGCGGCTGCCACAGGGGACGTGTAGGTTGAGGCGTCCAGGGATCCCAGGAGATTGTCCGCTTGGTTAAGAAGATCGGACGCCCCGGAGAGAATCCGTCGGGCGTTGGCGTGAGGGAAGGGGCTCGTTGGAGCGTCCAGTGTGGTCGAAAGAGTTGTCGGCGAAACCGAACCGGGGAATGTGAGCACTTGCATCGTGTGTACCCGTCGGAGTCGGCGGCGATTCCTTACAGTCGATCGATTCTGGAAGGGAATGGGTCACCGGTTTGAGAAGGGAACGGCCAAGGAAGTGGCACTGGAACCGGTCCCCGAGTTCTGGCTTGATCGCTCCGTGACTCCCGTAGCCCGCATCGCGTCTCTCCGTGTCGCTTCATTCCTTGCCCTCTCCGGGGCGGCCCTTGGCGTGAGCCGCGGCGCCGAGTACTTCCCACCGCCGGACAGTCAGGGCGGTTGGCGAACGCTACAGGATGCAAAGGGGATCCGGCAGAAGGCCGGCATGGACCCGGTGCGATTGGAACGTGCCTGGGACTTCACCCAGCGCTGCAGCCAGAACGCCGGATTGCTGGTGGTGCGTCACGGCTATCTGGTGCTGGAGCGCTACGCTGGCCGCGCGCAACGAAACGTCAATCCGGACATGGCATCGACCGGAAAGGCCTACACCAGCATCGCCTGCGGGATCCTGCTACAGGAACATCGCGATCAACTGCCCCAGGGTCTCGCAACCAAGGTATTCACCTCAGAGTTCCTGCCGGAGGCGATGCCGCTGGATGACGTGCGTCGGGCGGACATCACGCTCGGGCAGCTTCTCTCCATGTCTTCGGGCTACCACGGTGAGGGGACCAGTCCGGGAGTCGTTATGGGTCGTGTGGTGCCGCTGACACCGGTTCCGGGACAGGACATCCGGGATCTCGACCGATCGTCTCTCCGCACCGTGATGTGGACCAACGCCGGTGCGGGCTATTCGTATTCGTCCCCAGCGCCGCATATTGCGTCGATGGTTTTGCGCCGTGTGTCGGGCATGGACCTGAAGGACTACATCGACCTCCATCTGGCGAAACCGATGGGCTGGGGACCGTGGGGCTATTGCCTGCACCGCGGGGATCTCGTGATGCCGCACGCCAATGGCGCCGGCAGCATTGCGGTGCATGCCACCGACGCCCTGAGGTTTGGCTACTGCCTGCTGCACGAGGGACGATGGGGCGGTCGGCAGCTCGTGCCGGCCGACTACATTCGCCAGTGCCGTGAGCCGTCGCCGTGGAATCCCCACACACCGTTCAGTCTCCAGTTTGAGCACAACGCCGACGGGCATGTCGCAGGCGCGCCGAGGGATGCGTTCTACAAGTCCGGCGCCGGTGGATTCGGCGTGTTCGTGGTGCCCTCGCTCGATGTGGTGATTTACAAGATGGGCGGAAGCAATGGGCAGTACGACCCGTCGTTTACCGGTCTGCCGCAGCCGGAACCCGTGGATCGGTCGCGCGAGGACTGGAAGCCACTGCCCCGGAATCCGTTTTCTGACGGCAGCCAGG
>JANXMD010000746.1 GCA_025354845.1 Verrucomicrobiota bacterium
GGTGTGACCTTGGGCAGTGGGAGGAAGACAAGTAATAAGGTCCAAGGACACACTTTCCCAGCGCTGAACTGGGATGGGAAGAGGCTGGAGGAGACCGGCACGAGCCTGGGTGCGGGCCTTATTGCGCTGGCAAATGTCGCAAGAGCGAACAAAGGCGCGCACATCACGATCCATACCAGGCCACCACCAATTGCGTTGCAAGACGCTAAAGGTTTTTGGAGACGGATATGGCCCTTGCCGGCGGCGTGTTCATCCAGTCGACGCCGATGTTCTATATCGCGGCGAACCGCGCGGGAATGCTGTCCGCGTCGGGTCTCTGTCATACCTTTGACGCCCTTGCCGATGGATTTGTACCCGGAGAAGGGGTTGGGGTGGTGGTGTTGAAGCGGCTTGAAGATGCCTTGCGCGATCGAGATGAAATCCACGCGGTGATCGAGGGTTCCGGCATCAATCAGGACGGAGCCACGAACGGAGTGACCGCTCCCAGTGCCGAATCGCAGGAACGGCTGGAGCGGAGCGTCTATGAAAGTTTTGGGATCAACGCCGACTCGCTCAGTCTCGTGGAAGCGCATGGCACCGGGACGCGGTTGGGCGATCCGATTGAATTTGAGGCGTTGAGCCGGGCGTTCCGGTGCGACACGGCACGTGCCGGGTTCTGCGCCCTGGGGTCCGTCAAAACCAATGTCGGGCATGCGACAGCGGCCGCTGGAGTCACGGGATTGCTCAAGGTGGTGCTGGCTCTCAAGCACCGGCAGATTCCCCCGTCGCTCCATTTTGTGGAGGGCAATCCGGCAATCCGATTCGAGGGAAGCCCATTCTATGTCAACACGGCGCTCAAGCCTTGGGTGACCGCTGACCGGCAACCGCGTCGGGCTGCCCTTAGCGCCTTTGGTTTCAGCGGAACGAACGCGCACTGTGTGATTCGCGAAGCGCCTGAAGTCGAGCGGAGGCGTGTCGGAGTTCCGGGCTACCCGCTTCTGCTTTCGGCGAGGTCCCTCGACCAGTTGCGACTCTCGGTTGAACGTCTTGTGACGCACTGGGACTCGCGTCCCGACCTGCATGCGGCGGACGTCGCGTTTACGCTTCAGTTCGGGCGGCGGCACCTGGAACACCGGATCGGCCTCATCGCTCGCGACCGCGATCAGGCCTGCGCTCAACTGCGTCGGTGGCTCCGAGGAGAGCCGGTGGAGGGTCTCGTGACTGGGACGGTGGACCGTCGCAAACGACGGGAGCAGGCGGCGTTGAAGGGCCAGGCGGAAGAACTCGTCCGGCAGGCGCGCGTCTCGGAGTCCGACGGCGTGTTCGAAATGCGGATCTTCGAGGCACTGAAAATCCAGGTTCTAGGATTTTTAGTCTCATTTGAGGCTCTGTTCGATGGCCTTGGCTGTGGTCGCGTTTCATTGCCCGCCTACCCATTCGCGCGGGAACGGTACTGGGTTCCCGACCCGGCTTCGGCGGCACGAGTTCCGGCTGAAACCTCCCACGCCCGGATTCATCCCCTCGTTCACCGGGATCGATCGACACTCGGACAGTCCCACTACGAGTCGCAGTTTTCGGGTCGCGAATTCTTCCTTTGCGATCATCGGGTGGGCGGCCGGTCGGTCCTTCCGGCGGCGGCGTACCTGGAGATGGCACGCGTTGCGGTGACCCAGTCTCTCGATGGAGACGCAAGCCGCGGCACGCTTCGGCTACGAAATCTCGCGTGGTATCAACCGGTGGTGGCCGATTCTGAGGGGGCCACCGTTCACATCCGCCTTACGCCCAACGCGGACAAGTCAGTATCCTTTGAGATTTCCAGTACGGAGCGTTCTGATTCCGCGGTACCCCGCGTTCACTGCATGGGGCTCGCTGATTGGGTGCCGTCGGTTGACGCCGTCGTGCTGAATCTTGGCGCGCTGCGTACCGGGCCAGGCCTCAACCGGTGGACCGCTGAGGACTGCTATGCCGTGTTCCAATCCATGGGCCTCGACTACGGTGCCGCCCATCGGAGTCTCGAGTCCCTACTGGCGGGGCCGTCCACCGTCTTGGGCGAGGTTTCGATCCCTTCGGCTGCGGGTGAGGATTGGCAGTCCTATGAACTGCATCCCAGCCTCCTCGATGGCGCGTTGCAGACGTTGGTCGGATTCGGGGGTTCACCGGAAGTTCGTGAAAACCGAACCAACGGCGTGGCGCGTCCGCCCGTAGTTCCGTTTGCGCTCGACTCGGTTGAGATCCTTCGTGTGTGCCCCAGGTCGGTGGTCGTGGTCACGCGGAAGCAGCCACGAACGGGTGTCTATGACGTGGATGTGTGCGAGGCTGACGGTACGGTTTGTGTGAGGTTGCTCGGACTTTCCACCCGAGTCGTTCCCGCCTCGGGTGACGGCGCACTGGTTGACGATCAAACGCTCTTCTTTGTGCCGGAGTGGCGCGATGAGATCGGGGTGACCGAGTTGGGCCTGAGCGTTGAGGAGCACCGGGTGCTTGCCTTCGATCCTGTGGAGGGATTGCGGGGTATGATTGGGGTCCGGATTCCTCAGGCGCGGTACGTGGCGGTTGAGCTCGAGTCGGTCTCGACCTCGGAGCGGCTTTTGGAGGCCGCGAGGGCGCTGATGTCGGAGATCCAGGAGGTGATCCGTGCGTCGCGAGCCGGACTCGCACTCGTGCAGGTGGTGAGTCGCGGGTCGCAGACACCGGGACTAATGCGCGGTTTGGCTGGCATGTTGTTTACGGCGATGGCCGAGGACTCGCGACTGCGCGCGCAATGGATCGAGGTGTCCGAATCCGCCAGTTCCGAGGCGGTTGCCGCGCACCTGCTGGATGCCGCGGCGACGCCGTCGGAGCGATGCCTGGGGTACCTTCAGGGAAGGCGCTCGGTGATGCGGTGGGTCGAGTCGACCCTGCCAGAATCGTCAATCGGGTTTCGATGGCCGGATCGTGGCGTGTTTCTAATCACCGGCGGAATGGGTGGATTGGGACGGCTGGTGGCGGCAGCGATGGCCCGCAGGCTTCGAGAAGGCACGCTAATCCTCGTCGGTCGGACGAGTGTGGAGGCCATCGACGCCACGGTGTTTTCAAACCTTCGGGCGCAATTCGCCAGCCCATCCTCGTCGTTGGTGTACCGGCAGTCAGACCTCGGCGATGAGGTGTCTGCGACGCGCTTGATATCTGGGGTCGTCGAGGAGTTCGGGACCGTTGACGGGGTGGTTCATGCGGCCGGGGTCACGCGGGACCGGTTGCTTCGTTCGAAGTCTCCCGCCGAGTTGCAGGCGGTGTTCGCACCAAAGCTCAGCGGATTCATTCACCTCGACGAGGCAACGCGAGAGCTTCCCCTGAAGTGGGTGATTTTGTTTTCCGCAGTGGCCGGGACACTTGGAAACCCGGGGCAGGCGGATTATTCCGCCGCAAACGGGGTCCTCGACGCTTTCGCGGACCACCGGAACGCGCTTGTGGCTTCCGGACGGCGTCGGGGCCGGACCCTTGCGGTCGCCTGGCCGCTGTGGGCCGAGGGGGGGATGCAGGTCAGCAGCACGGTTCGGGACTCGATGCTCCTGAACCTCGGAATGTCCCCGTTGTCCACGCCAGCAGGCATGGAGGCATTGGAACGGATCCTGGCGTCGGATGTCGCCCGGGTCCTGGTGTTGCATGGACGACCCAAGCAGTTGCGATCCGTGATGCAGTCGATTAGCTCCCAGCCCTTGGCAACCCCTGAATCAGTGCAACCGGTTACGAGCGCCCGGCGGGAGCCTGGCTCCGAGCTTTCCTCTCAGATGGTCCGGTTCCTGAAGGAGCGTGTCGCCAAGGTGGTGAACTTTGCGCCGGAGCGACTGGATGCCGAGGCGCCGCTGGAGCGGTACGGGTTGGATTCGCTGATGATCATGAGCCTCACGGCGGAGTTGGAGAAGACCTTCGGCAGCCTCTCCAAGACCCTCTTCTTCGAGCATCAGAGTCTGAGGGAGCTCGCCGAATACTTTGCCGCCCATTTCGATTCCAAACTGGAATCACTTTTCGGCGGCGACATCGCAGCGCCTGCGGCGGCAACCGAGGACCGGTTGCTGGCTCCGGTTGTTTCCTCGGATGAACCAATCGGGCGGAAGTCAGCACGGTCGGACGGCTTGGTGGGTGACATCGCGATCATCGGACTGGCAGGGCGCTACCCCAAGGCGCGTTCGGTTTCTGAGTTTTGGGCGAATCTGGCGTCGGGCCGGGATTGCATCGAAGAGGTGCCACTCGAGCGTTGGGACCACAGCAAGTACTTCGATCCAACCCGTAACGTCCGCGGTAAGACCTACGCAAAGTGGGGCGGCTTTCTCGACGGGGTGGATCAGTTTGACCCGGGCTTCTTCAACATCTCGCCGCGCGAGGCCGCTGCGATGGATCCCCAGGAACGACTGTTTCTCGAGTGCGTGTACGAAACGCTGGAAGATGCGGGATACACACGCCAGTCTCTGAATGGGGATGTCGGCGTTTATGTGGGAGTGATGTACGAGGAGTACCAACTGTACGGGGTTTCGGAGGGCGCGGCCGGGCGCCCCATTTCCCTTCCCGGGAATCCGTCCTCCATTGCCAATCGAGTTTCGTTTTTCTGCAATTTCCACGGACCGAGCCTGGCCGTGGATACCATGTGTTCCTCCTCGTTGACGTCGATCCACCTCGCCTGTCAGGCGATCCGGCTTGGCGAATGTCGCGTGGCGATTGCTGGCGGGGTCAATGTATCGGTGCATCCGAACAAGTACCTGATGCTTGCCCAGGGCAACTTTGCGTCGAGCTCGGGACGCTGTGAGAGCTTCGGCCGGGGTGGAGACGGCTACGTTCCGGCGGAGGGCGTGGGGGCGGTCCTTTTGAAGCCGCTCGCCCAGGCTGTCGCGGACGGGGACCACGTGTATGGAGTCATCCGGGGATCGGCCATCAACCACGGGGGGCGGACCAACGGGTATACGGTGCCAAATCCCAGGCTTCAGGCGGAGTTGGTGGAGCGGGCGATGCGTGTCGCGGGAGTGGATCCCGGTGAAATTAGCTACGTCGAGACGCATGGGACCGGGACGACTCTGGGGGATCCCATCGAGATTTCAGGTTTGTGTCGGGCGTTTCAATCGCGGGCGGGGGGCGAACGTTCCTGTGCGATTGGGTCGGTGAAATCGAACATCGGTCACGCGGAGAGCGCGGCGGGAATCGCTGGCCTGACCAAGGTTCTGCTGCAGATGCGGCATGGTCAGATCGCCCCATCGATCCACTCGGCAACGCTCAATCCGAACATCCAATTTGAGGCCACGCCCTTTTTTGTGCCGCAGACGCTCATTCCCTGGACGCCCGGGTCCGGCACACGTCTTGCCGGAATTTCGTCCTTCGGCGCCGGAGGTTCGTATGCGCACCTGTTGGTTGAGGAATGGATCACGCCACCGACGTTGGCGGATTCGGGTCGGCAGAATCTCGTGGTGCTATCCGCCCGTTCTGCGCCGGCCTTAGTGCAGCGGGTCGAACGTCTTCTGAGGCATGTCGAGACGTTGCCGCTCGATGCGTCCGTTTCGGAAATCGCCTACACGCTTCAGGTGGGACGCGAGGCCATGGAGGAACGGCTGGCATTTGAAGCCCGGACAATTTCTGAACTGAAGCGCGTGCTGGCGTCGATTCTCGGCGGGAATTCCACCGGGGCCCTCGTCTGGCGGGGAAGGGTGGTGGAGACGGCGGAATCGCTCGCAGCCCGGCAAGCGGAACCCGAGCTTCGGCGCCACCTCGACCTGGCCATTGCCGAGTCCCGATTTGGCGAGATCGCCGAGCACTGGACCCAGGGGCTTCTGGTGGATTGGAGTCGATTGCCTCGAGCTGGAACTGGGCGTCGCGTGGGGTTGCCCACATACCCGTTCCAACACCAGCGGTGCTGGTACTCGAGCCTCTCGCAACCGTCGACGGTTGGGATGCCAGAACCCACGGGAGTCGAAGGAACTGGCGCCGAGGGTCCTGGTCCCAACTTGACCCCGAATGAGCTGACCGCGCCGGCGTTGCCAGCGACGGCCAACCCACTTGAAAGAGGAGGACAAATGGAACCCCGATCGCCGCGAATCTCACTGCGACCTCTCGCGATCAACGCGGCGGCCCCCGCGCCTGCGGAATCCGGTCTGCCGATCGTGAAACCGACGCGGGAGACCGCGCCCCTTTCCACGGTGGGGGTGCCTGGATTTGGAAACCGTGCGGCTGCAGCTCCAGCCGCCGGGGCAAACGGGTCGGGAATCCCCGTGCTGACATTGCAGCGAGAGCTGATCGCAAGTCTTGCCGCAGCGTTGTTCATGAAGGGGGCGGACATTGATCCGGATCGCAGTTTCGTTGACCTCGGACTCGACTCCATCATCGGAGTGGAATGGATCCAGGCGATCAACCGGAAGTACGGAACGAACATCACGGCGACCAAGGTGTACGATCATCCGAGTGTTCGCCGCTTCGCTGCTTTCCTTTCGCAGACGCTGGCGGCTTCGGAATTGCAGGTCGGCGATCACCAGGTAGCTCCACCGAGCACGCCGCCGCCAAATGGCGAGGGGTTGAAATCGATCGAGGAAGATCGAATGACGACGAGTGCGACTTCGGTTCGGCCCGACCTCGAAAAGTATGGACTCGTGGTATCCGGTGTGGGTTCGGTGGAGGGCGTGGCCCTGCTTCCGTGGAAGTGTCCCTCACCCGGTGCGGATGAGGTCCAAATTCTGGTGCGTGCCTCGGCCATCAATTTTCCGGATACGCTCTGTGTTCGCGGGCTCTATCCGACCATGCCAGAGTACCCGTTTGTGCCCGGATTCGAGGTGGCTGGCGTGGTGTCCGCGGTCGGCCCGGGCGTTACAGAGTTTGCAATCGGCGACGAAGTCATCGCGCTGACCGGACGTCAAATGGGTGGTCACGCGTCGCACGTCAACGTCCCCTGTCAGGGCGTGGTTCGGAAGCCCCGGGGAATCCGGTTCGAGGACGCCTGCAGTCTGCCGGTGGTTTTCGGCACGGTGTATCATGCGTTCCAAGTCGGGAACCTGAAGGCCGGGGAGCATCTCCTGATTCAGACTGCGACGGGGGGATGTGGGCTGGCAGCCTTGCAACTGGCCCGGTTGACCGGTTGCGTGCCCTACGGAACCTCAAGCCGTGATTCCAAGCTGGCGATCCTGGAACGACTCGGAGTGGAGCATCGAATCAACTACAAATCCTCGGAGTTCGATGCCGAGATTCATCGGATAACCGCCGGTCGCGGCGTGGATGCGGTTCTCAACATGCTTTCAGGCGACGCCATCCAGCGCGGAATCCAAAGTCTCGGACCGGGTGGACGCTATCTCGAGCTGGCCGTTCATGGCTTGAAGACGAGTCCAAAGCTCGACCTTTCGCGCCTCGTTCAGAATCAGTCGATTCACAGCATCGATCTCCGTCAGTTGAGCTACGCGGGCACTCTGGATGGGCGCGGCATTTTGGATACCATGGTCCGTTTGCTGGAGGCGGGAGCGTTGGTGCCGATTGTTTCCCGCGTTTACCCGGTCGCCCAAATTCGGGAGGCGCTGGCCTACGTGGCGGAGGGACGGCACATCGGCAAGGTCGTCCTCAGCCACACCGCGGAGGCCATGGAAGACTGTGCCGAGCGGTGCATCGAGGGACTCATCCGCCAACGCAGCGCCTGCGCTTCGGGCGCCGTGTCCCTGGCACAAAAGACGGTGCCGTCACCCCCAGCCGCAACTCGGGATTCCAGGGAGACCGGGGACGATGTCATTGCCGTGGTGGGAATGGCCGGCCAGTTCCCGAAGTCACCAACGATCGAGGCGTTTTGGAGAAATCTGGAGCAGGGTGTGAACTGCGTTGGCGAGGTCCCGGAGGAGCGATGGTCGGTGGATCAGTATTTTGACCCCGTCCCCAAGACGCCCGGAAAGAGCTATAGCAAGTGGATGGGTTCCGTGGAGGGAGCCGATCGATTCGATCCCTTGTTCTTCAACATCTCGCCCGCCGAGGCTGAGGCGATGGATCCGCAGCAGCGGCTGTTTCTTCAGAGTTGCTGGAGTTGTCTGGAAGACGGAGGCGTTCGTCCCTCGACTCTTTCTGGAACGCGTTGCGGCGTGTTCGTCGGATGCGGTTCCAGCGACTACGGGCAGGGAGGCGGCCCGGAGCGGTTGACTGCCCACGGACTGATGGGGGGGGCGACCTCCATTCTGGCGTCGCGGATTTCCTACTTCCTGAACCTCAAGGGACCTTCGATGGCCATCGACACGGCCTGTTCGTCGTCCCTTACAGCAATCGCGAGTGCGTGCGACAGCTTGCGCAACGGATCCTGCGACACCGCGCTGGCAGGTGGCGTTTATATCCTGGCGGGTCCGTCGATGCACATCATGACCAGCCAGGCCGGCATGTTGTCGCCGGACGGCACGTGCTCTCCGTTCGAGGCGGGCGCCAACGGGTTTGTGCCCGGTGAGGGGGTGGGAGTGGTGTTTCTCAAGAGGCTCGCCGACGCGACGCGCGATCGGGATCCCATTCTCGGAGTGATCCGCGGCTGGGGCGTCAATCAGGACGGAAAGACCAATGGAATCACCGCACCGAGCGTGAGTTCCCAGATGGAATTAGAGAAGGAGATCTACGCCCGCTTCGGAATTTCACCGGAAACGATTTCGCTGGTGGAGGCCCATGGCACGGGAACGCTGCTCGGCGATCCGATTGAAGTGGAGGCGCTGGTGGGGGCGTTTGCGCATTCGACCTCAAGAACCGGGTTTTGCGCACTGGGTTCGGTGAAGGGCAACATCGGGCATTTAATGCCTGCCGCCGGGGTGGCGGGATTGATCAAGGTGTTGCTGGCAATGAGGTACCGGGTGCTGCCGCCGACCCTTCATTTCCGGCGACTCAATCCGCATCTGCATCTCGAGGATTCCGCATTCTACATCCCCGACGTGGCCCGTCCCTGGACTCCGGAGGTGGCCGGACTTCGACGTGCGGCAGTGAGTTCCTTCGGTTTCAGCGGGACCAACGCGCACCTAGTGGTCGAGGAGGTTGCTTCGATCGCCTCCGCTCAGGAACCACGGCACGACTCACCCAAAGCGGTTCTGTTTGTGTTGTCCGCGAAAAAGGAGGCGAGGCTGGACGCGCTGGTCGCCCGATGGATCGCAG
>JANXMD010000149.1 GCA_025354845.1 Verrucomicrobiota bacterium
TTCGGTCCGCAACTGAACCCCTGCCGCGACTTCACGTGGGATGGCCATTCCCAGGTGTCGACTTCGCGGTCAGATTGTTACCTCTCCGGCACGGCACATCCCTTGATTAGGGGGGCTGGTTTCGTAAATCTCTCCGTTATCTTGCACTGGCTACCTTTCCTGGATTCAGACGTTGTGTTGTCTCGATCCCGGATAGGGTAGTCAGCCCCTTGTTTCATTCATGAAGAACTCCAATCGCCACTCCGTCCCGCTGGAACTCTGGCAACTCGCCACTGCAGTCCTCTTGGTTTGCGTCACACCTGTTGGTCAGGCGGTAGCCGCTGATTACCCGTCCACGGTCCTCGCCGATCAACCGTTGGGGTACTACCGGCTCCAGGTGCCGACCCGTTCCAACGTGAATCTCAATTCGGGTTCCCTGGGTGCAGCGGGCAACGCGACCAACTTCAACGTCTTCCCCGTGGGCGGAGGCATCGCGGGCAGCCGCAATGGGGCGGCGTACTTCAACGGATCGCGCTCCATCGTTCCCTTTCAGTCGGCCGTCAATCCGCCCGCCACCAAAGACTTCACGATTGAGGCCTGGATCCAGCCAACCGTCGAGGTCACCGACGCTCCGGGACCGGCTCCGCTGAACAATCGGTATTCGTATTCGGGTGTGAATCGCCAGGGCTGGGTGTTTTTCCAGCGGTCACCGACCACCGGATGGAACTTCCGAACCTACAAGGCCAGTGGTTCCTCGGTCGGGGTCAGCCTGCTTGGACAGGCCTCCACGCCCAATGCGGGCAAGGCGGGCACATGGAATCATCTTGTCGTCGTGTGGGAGGGGGCGACCACCACCGCCACCCTGTATGTGAATGGCGAGCAAGTGGCCCAGGGGACCGGCGACTACGTGGCCAACACCGATGATCACCCTGCCTCCGAGGCGGTGAACGGTGCGGCTGGTTTGTCGGTGGGTTCCTACAACAACACCGAGCCGGGTAGCAATCCGTTCACCGGTGTGGTGGATGAAGTGGCGCTTTATGGCGCCAAGCTCACCACCGCCCAGGTTCTCGCTCACTATCAGAGCGGTACCAACAGCAGCCGTGCGATCCCTTACGACCAGTTGGTAAAGCAGTTGAACCCGGTGGTGTACCTCCGCCTGGATGACGCCTCGCCGGCGGCAGACACGGCTCTTAACTTCGGCAGTGCCGGGAATGTCGGCAATGGTGTCCATGCCGCCGGGGTGAATCACCCGGTTTCAGGTGCGGTTGCCGGAACCGCGGCCACTGCGGCGCGGTATCGTTCCAAGGTGACTGGTGGCGGTGTCCAAACTCTCGTGCCCTTCTCCGACAAGCTCAACCCGTCGTCGGATCAGTCGTTCTCGATCGAATCGTGGTTCCAGCCTGCGGAAGAGGTCACCGACGGCCCGGGACCTGCCCCGATCATGAATCGCTATTCCTATCCCGGCGCGAACCGTCAGGGATGGGTGTATTTCCAGCGGTCGCCCGCGAGCGGATGGAACTTCCGCACGTACACCGGAAGCGGCTCCTCCACCGGCGTCAGTATCACCGGACAAGCTTCAAATCCCGATGCGGGCAAGAAGGGCACCTGGAATCACGTCGTCACTACCTGGGATGGTCCCAGCAAGACGGCCACGATGTACGTCAACGGCGAACAGGTCGCGCAGGGAACGGGTGATTATCTGGCCAACACCGATGATCATGATCCCGCTGAGGCCACGAAGGGTGCGGCCGGCATCTCCCTTGGATCCTACAACAACACGCAGCTCGGTGAGAACGCCTACAATGGCGCTGTCGCCGAGTTCGCCCTCTACGGGGACGTGCTGACCGCGGACCAGATCCTGACCCACTACAAGGCGGGGACCAACAAGCTCCGCGACTCCGCCTACGCGGCGGTGATTCTGGCGGACGCGCCGGTCGAGTATCTCCGGCTTGGCGAGCCCGCCTACCAGCCGGCGGCCAATCTCGGATCCACGGGTGAGGCGGGCATCGGCAAGGCCTTGTTCGCCTCCGATACCATCGCCGGACCGAAGACGCCGACCTTTGCCGGTTTCGGTGCCGACAATGCGGCACTGTCCTTCACCAGCACCAACGCCTACGTGTCGATTGGCGACTCGGCGGCGCTGAACCTCAGCGGACAGATCACGCTGGAAGCCTGGGTTCAGCCCGCGGTCACGCAGGGAGCCACGGCGCAGATCTTGGCCCATGGCATCAACTTTGCGGCGGACGCCGCGGTCTCGTTGGCGATCACCGACTCGGGCGCCAATTACTCCGTGTCGTCCACTGACGCCAATGGCGTGCATGGGGTGACCTTTCCGGTTCCGGCAGGGGATCTCGGGACCACCTCGTGGATCCACCTGGCGGGTACGTATGACGGCTCCAAGTGGACGTTGTATCGCAATGGCGTCGCCGTGGCCTCAGCGGCCTCGACGGTCGGTGCGGTGGCGGTGGATTCCCAATGGGCCATCGGTCATAACGGCGAGGGCGGCGGCGAGGTGTTCGCCGGCGGCATTGATGAAGTGGCCCTCTTCGGCAAGGCCCTGACCGCGGCGCAGATCAAGGCCCACTACGATGCGGCGACTGCTTCGGCAGCGGCTCCGGTGTTGTTCTGGATCCGCGGTGCCAACGGCGTCTCGTTGAACTGGACCTCCGGCACCCTGCAGTCGGCGGATGTCGTCAACGGCACCTTCTCGGATGTTGGTGGTGCGACAAGTCCGCTCGTGGTTACCCCGAACGGCGCCGCCAAGTTCTACCGACTCCGTCAGTAAACGGATCGCGCCCCTCGAATCCCTCCAACCCGCCGTCTCCCTCGGGAGCGGCGGGTTTTTGCTATCCAGGTGGGCCACTTTTGCGGCGTGCAGATCGTGGGGGTGTAAGGAGGGATTGGCATGGACGAGTCTCGGGAAGGCGGTGGCGTCGGCGAATGATGCCAATTCAGTTCTTTCCCTGTGGGTCTTGGTTTTTCTGCCCGCCCTTCCATCGGCTTAGAATGGCATGCACTGGCAGGTAGCCGACCACGGGCAGTGCGGTCATCCAAACGGCGAGATACCCCTTTGGATTCATCCACGACTGGGGGACCGCATCGCTGAATCCCCACACGTAGTTGATGTTCACCGGAAGCTTCGGATCCGAAAGCACCGCACCGGCCGGTGGGAGGGCAAAAAAGCAAAGCAGACAGAGCGCCCACGCCAGAAGGGTCCACAGCCGAAACGCCCGCCGATCGTAGCCAAGCCGTGCCACCAGGAAGAGCAAGAGGAACGGGAGCCAGCCGTGGAAGAACGAGAGCCCGCGGAGGAACAGAGACCGGTTGGCGTCGAACATGTAGTCCGTCATGCCGGTGAGGTGGAGGCCGGCGAAGTGGCCGAGGAAATCGAAGACCCAGAGCATCTGCGGCAGCAGGATCCCCACCGCGGA
>JANXMD010000790.1 GCA_025354845.1 Verrucomicrobiota bacterium
TCTGAAACCGATCGTAGTTAGAAGTGAGGTAGCGGGAGCGGCCGTCGACTAAATCCCTCCAATGGGATCGAAGCACACTGCTTGATGAACCGTGATCCCAAGTTTCAACGAGGTCCGAATATTTCTCGAGTCGATAGTCGACCGTATAGATCCCGTAGTCGGAGGCCTTGGTGACAGTGGACGATCCTATGTCCCACAGGGTCTTGAGAATCCCCGCCGCTTTGTCCACGAAAACCCAGTAGGATTCCGCGCGGGCGGCAGATGTGGTGATGAGGGGGAGGGTGATCCAGAGAAGTAGGCTCAGGGTGAGTGAACGACGGTGCATGGGACTCCTTGTGTTGGGAGGCGTCAGGGAACACGAACTGGCTGGCTGCCTATGGATCCAATCGCAGATCCGAACGGCTCGATGAACTCTGAAGCAGACCTCCTTGTTGACCCTACCAGTGAAGCGCCGCGGCTCAAAAACTGTCAATCCTGTGCGCGCGAAACTCAGGGGGGACGCAAAATCGGAGATCGAAGTTTGGAGAGGTCCCGTGCTTCAGCCACCTCGTTCGGAGTTCCGGCTTCAGACGGTCCGGAGCACTGGCATCTTGCCGGGGCGATGGATTCAATTTGGAAGGCAGGAAAGAAGGATGGGAAAATACATAGACGCAAAAACGCGAAGGTCTTGGACCTTCCCAATTCTCGGCCTGCGACCACCGGTTGCTGAATTCTGGATACTGATCACCGATTTCAGCTCCGCG
Source organism: Verrucomicrobiota bacterium (assembly GCA_025354845.1). Lineage (GTDB taxonomy): Bacteria > Verrucomicrobiota > Verrucomicrobiia > Limisphaerales > UBA9464 > CAIVQB01. The sequence continues at coordinate 744 of JANXMD010000790.1, forward strand.
CGATTCCCCGCCTGACTTCTCTTCCCTCCCGGATGGCGTCGTGGCAGGCTGGCCCATCCTCCATGACTTCCGCCGACTGGAAACTCATCGTCCTGGCCCTGGCGGCGATTGGCGCACTTGTGCTGCTGATTACCCGCTACAAGATGAACGCCTTCGTGGCGCTGCTCCTGGCGTCGCTCATCGTAGGCGGCGGTGCCGTGTCCATGGGGCGTTCCTTCAAGGACGCCACAGGCAAGGAGGCGGTCTACACCATGCTCGCCGTCGCGAAGTCCTTTGCGGACGGGGTCGGGGCCACGCTCGGTGGCATCGCGGCGGTGATCGGCCTGGGGACCATGGTTGGCAGGCTGTTGGCTGAATCCGGCGGGGCGGAAGTGCTCGCGCGTCGCTTCGCGGCGTTCTTCGGGCCCAAGCGGATTCAGTGGTGCATCATGGCCCTGGCCTTGGCGGTGGGTCTCACCACTTGGTTTGCCGTCGGTCTCGTGCTGCTGCTGCCCATCCTGCTCACCCTAACGCACGAGACGAAGCAACCCTTCCTCCGCTTATTCCTACCGCTATTGTCGTGTCTCTCGGTGATGCACGGAGTGATGCCGCCGCACCCCGGACCCGTGGTTGCGGTGGAGGCACTCAAGGCAAACATGGGGCTGGTCCTGTTCTGGGGATTCGCCATCGGCATTCCCACTGCGGCCATTGCGGGACCTCTCTTCGCGACGTTCGCCATCCGCAGGGTGGAGGCGAATCCGCCGCCGATGCCGGTGCGCATCCGCACGGCTCAGTCCGGGTTTCGGCCTCCGGGTTTTTGGCTGACCCTGATTTCGATCCTCCTGCCGGTGATGCTGATGCTCGTGGCGACGGTGGCCGAACTCATACTGCCGAAGGGAAACCCGATCCGGGAAACCGCGACCTTCATCGGCAACCCGACCCTGGCGCTGCTCATCGCGGTGCTGTTGGCGTCGTGGTCGTTGGGAACCAATTGCGGTTACACGCGTGCCGAGGTCTGGAAGTTCACCGAGAGCTGCATCGCCACCGTGGGAATGACTCTTCTCGTCATTGGTGGTGGCGGCGGTTTTGCCCGGGTCTTGCGCGACAGTGGCGTGGCGGAATCCATCGGGCGCGCGGGGACCGAGGCGCATCTCCCGCCGTTGTTGTACGGGTGGCTGGTGTCCTCGTTCATTCGTGTCGCGACCGGATCCGCCACCGTGGCCATCACCACAGCGTCGGGTCTACTTGTCCCGGTCGTTCTGCAACATCCCGAGCTCACGCCCTCACACGTGGCCTTGATCATCGTGGCGATCGGTTGTGGATCCCTTTTCCTCAGTCATTTGAATGATGCGGGATTCTGGATCGTGAAGGACTGCCTAGGACTCAGCGTGGGCCAGACCCTCCGGACGTGGACTGTTTGCGAAACCATCGTTGGGATCGCCGGCATGCTCCTTTCGCTCCTCGCCTACAATCTGATCCCGATTCACTAAGAGTGCGAGAGTGCGTCTGAGAATTGGGAAGGGTCCTGCGGCGAGGGATTTTGACTTCTGCCGAGGCGACGAGGTCCGAGCATCCCCGCAGTGGGCTGTAAGGACTGAGTCAACGAAGGCAGAAGACAAAAGCACTGCCGCCCGGAGGGTTGCTGAGGAAAACGCCGGCTGGTCCCGCGCCAGCGGGATTGCTCCTCGGTCACAGCCTCATAGGGCTGCTCCCTCGTCGCGCCTCGCCATCCAGCCCTTTCCCCAACAACAGGGCCCTTCCGAATTTTCAGACGCGCTCCAAGGGGACCGACGCGGTGGTAGTGGTTGGGGGCGTCGGTGTGGTGGGCGAGACTTTTTCTTTCCAGTCGGCGCGGATTGGCGCATGGGATTGGCCATGCATCCCTCTCGTCGCGCTTTCCTTTCCACCCTGCCTGCCTTGGCCGCGGTTCCGGCCGTGCTAACCGGTGCGCAGTCTCCGGGGGCGACTCCAGTGTCCTCTGCGCCCGCGTCCTCCCGGCGGTCCCTGCTCAAGTTGGGACTGGTGACCTACAATCTCGCCAAGGACTGGGATGTCGCGACGGTCATCAAGAATTGCACCGAGGCGAAGTTCGACGGTGTGGAGCTTCGCACCACCCACGGGCACAAGGTGGAGGTGGCTCTGACCCTGGCCGAACGTTTGGAAGTGAAGCGCCGGTTCGCCGAATCGCCGGTGCAGTTAATGGGTCTTGGGAGTGCTTTCGATTACCACACCCCGGATGCCGCCAAGCTCCGGGCGGACATTGCCGCCACCAAGGAGTACATTGTCCTCGCGAGGGACGTCGGAGCGACCGGGGTGAAGGTCCGTCCGAACGGGTTGCCGAAGGAGGTGCCGATCGAGAAGACGCTGGAACAGATCGGCCGCTCGTTGCGGGAAATCGGAGAATTCGCCGCCGACCACGGACAGCAGATCCGTCTGGAGGTCCACGGACCGGGAACCTCGTTGGTGCCCCACATCGAGACCATCCTGAAGGTTGCGAACCACCCGGCGGTGGGGGCCTGCTGGAATTCGAATCAGAGTGACCTGGATGGCGATGGCTTCGACGCCAACTTCGACCGACTCAAAGGGAAGATCTACTCGGTCCACATGCGCGACCTGTACCTGGAGGAGTACCCATTTGGCCGGTTGCTGCGGCGCCTGGTGGAGTCGGGATTCCGTGGATACACCATGGCCGAAATCCCGGAGAGCCAGGATCCGGTGCGGGTCATGCGCTATTTTCGGGGCCTCTGGCTGGCCTATCAGGGACTTTTATAGTTCGCCGGACTTTCCCGTTTGACTTCCTCTGTTCACGCGCATAAACGTGAATTGTAACTCAGCGCAACGTCAGTAACGTCTGCCTCTTCCTTTCATGGCTACGATTCCAAGGATCTCTGAAACCGAGTGGGAAATCATGCGAGTGGTCTGGGCGCGGAACCCGGTGACCGCTGCTGAGATCATCGACGAGTTGTCCAAGTCGGATCCCACTTGGCATCCCGTCACTGCCAAGACGCTTCTAAACCGACTAGTCAAGAAAGGAGCTCTCGGCTACGACTTGGATGGCCGTGCGTACGTGTATCGGGCCCTGGTCCGTGAGCGCGACTGCGTGAACGCTGTGAGTTCCTCCTTTCTTGACCGAGTTTTTGGGGGGTCGCTGTCGACCATGGTCGCCCATTTTGTCGAGAACCGGAAGCTTTCGCCCAAGCAGGTGAAGGAGCTCCGCAAGATGTTGGACGAGTAACTCTGGTACCGGGTTTCGGCCCGGAACTTGCTTAGTGCGGCCTGATTTTCTGCCGCCATGAACAGTTCGCCCCTCGTCGATTTCCTGGCCCAACTGGCCATTGCCTCCGGTCAGGCATCGGTGCTGGCCGCGGCGGTCTGGGGGGTATGCCGACTGCTCGGGGATCATCTGTCCGCCCGCTGGCGCTGCCGGCTGTGGTTGTTGGTGGTGGTCCGGTTGGCGCTGCCGGTCTCACTGCCGAGTCCGGTCAGTCTGTTCAATCTCATTGGAGCGCCGGTGCGTCTCACCAGTCCGGACGCCGTTCCATTCTGGCTTCCTGAGGAGCTCGCTGGGCAGTTCTTTCATGGATTAGAGCTGCCCTGGGTGGGCTGGATCTGGATGACGGTCACCTCAATCCTCTGGCTGCGGCTGGTGGTCTCCTGGCTGATGACCGTCTGGATCCGGGCCACCGCGCGGCCCACGGATTCCTGGGAAGTGTGGCTGCTTCTCCAAGAGTGCAAGGAGGTGCTGGGTTTGGGCGTTCCGGTCGCCATCCTGGAATCGGCCCGGGTGAGGACACCATGCCTCCTAGGCTTTCTACGGCCCCGTCTGATTCTTCCCTTTGGCTTGCGGGGGGAATTGTCCAAGAACGAGTTGCGACTGGTGTTCCTGCATGAACTGGCACATTTGCAGCGTCGGGACCTGGCCATGAACTGGCTGCTGGCTGCGGTGGAAATTGTCCACTGGTTCAACCCGCTGGCCTGGCTGGTGACGCGCCGACTCCGCGAGGATCGTGAAGAGGCCTGCGACGCCTGCGCGCTCGACGCCCGTCCGGAAGACACGCGGGAATACGCACTGACCCTCTTGAAGCTTCTAGAACGCGGGGGGACGGCGCCCGGAGATGAGATACCCGCCATGTCGGCCGGCGCGTTGGGGAACTCGACCGACGATCTTGCGCCGTTGGTGCATCGGATTCGTGCCATTTCCAAGCACCGGCCCCACGGTCGGACCTGGGTCGTGGGGTTCTGCACCTGGCTGGCCTTGGCGTGTGTCGGATTGACCGACGCCGAGCCGCGTCCGGCCTCCGACGTTCCGGGTGTCCCATCCGTCGAACGGGGCTGACGCGGAAACACCGGGTTTTTCTTCCTTTCCGGCGGTGAATTCCCACGCTCACCGCGTGCTCAGCGATTTCAAGAGTGTTCACTTCATCGGGATTGGAGGCACCGCCATGGCCAGCGCGGCGGTTGCCATGCAGGAGCGTGGGTACTCAGTCAGCGGGTCCGACCAGCAGGTGATTTACCCGCCGATGTCCACCTTCCTCGCCTCGCGTGGGATCGGTGTGCGCTGCGGCTACAGCGAGGCAAATCTCTCGCACCAGCCCGACCTCGTCGTCATTGGCAATGCCATCTCACGTGGCAATCCCGAGGCCGAGCATGTCTTGGATCACAAGCTCCGCTATTGCTCGCTACCAGAGCTGCTCAAGGAGTGCTTCATTCGCGGCAAGCGCTCACTGGTGGTAACCGGCACCCATGGCAAGACCACCACGACTTCGCTGCTGGCCTGGGTTTTCGAGACCGCCGGCCTGAATCCGTCGTTCCTCATCGGGGGGATCCCCGGCAACTTCGGTCAGGGTGCCCGGTTCACCGATTCCGAGTGGTTCATCCTGGAGGGCGACGAATACGACACGGCGTTTTTCGACAAGCGCAGCAAGTTCGTCCACTACCTGCCCGAGGTGGGCATCATCAATAACCTGGAGATGGACCATGCCGACATCTTCAGTTCACTGGCCGAAATCCAGCTTTCCTTCCAGCGCTTCATCCAGCTGATCCCGCGCAATGGCCTTCTTCTGGGCAACGGCGATGAACCGAATCTGGGTCGCCTGCTGGCGGCGCGGCATTGTCCGGTGAAGCGCTTCGGGCTAGGCGCGAATAACGACATTCGGGGCGGCGGCTTGGTGCTGCGGCCCGACGGGTCGGAGTTCCAGTTCGGCGACACCCGTTTTACGCTGCCGCTGATTGGGGAGTTCAACGTGCGCAACGCGCTGGCAGTGGCGGCCTGCGCGCGACACTGTGGCGTGACCGACGCCCACATTCAGCGCGCCTTCTCGTCCTTTCAGGGCATCCAGCGTCGCATGGAAGTGCGCGGCGAAGTGCGCGGCATCGCGGTGGTTGACGATTTTGGCCACCATCCGACGGCGATCCGCGAGACGCTGCGGGCGTTGCGCGTGCGGTTTCCGGGACGTCGTCTTTGGGCGGTTTTCGAACCGCGCTCCAACACCACTCGGAGAAACGTGTTCCAGACCGAACTCGTGGATGCGCTCGAACGGGCCGACCGGATCGTGGTGGCCGAAGTGGCGCGACTCGAGCAGCTGCCGCCCGAGGAACGGTTGAATCCGGACAAACTGATGCAGGATCTGCGTCTCGCCGGTCGGCCAGCCGCCTACCTCCCGACGGTGGACGCCATCGTCGAGCACGTGGTGGCGGGTGCCGAGACCGGCGACGTGATCTGCGTGTTCAGTAACGGTGGATTCGGCGGCATCCACGACCGCCTGCTCAAACAGTTGGCGGCGTGATCGGGAACATTGGGCCGGCGGGCGGCTCGCGGAGCAGTGCCTGTTCGACGGAATCCACCGTAACCGACGCCATGATCCGCTGCAGGGATTCGCGTGTCCCGGCAATGGGGCGCCCGTCATAGCGGTAGAAGTCGAGGTTTCGCCCGGCCACCGCGGGATTCGGTATCAGCGTCCAGTCCGGGCGCAGCGGCAAGATGGGGGGATTGACCGTCGGGGTTTCGATCACCCATTGCCGCGGGACTCGAACCGCTGCTGCGAGATGCATGAACAGCGTGTCGACGCTGAGGAATCCGCCCACATGTCCCAGCAGTGCCGCGGCATGTCGCACGGACGGCGTGGTTGGGAAACAAGTTCGCTCCGGATCGAGCTGGAGGCGGAGTGCTGAGTGCGCGTCGAGTTCATCGGGGCCGCCAAAAAAAACCAGGCGGAGTCGCGGAGCGGCTGCCAGCAGCCGTTGGCCAAGTTCCACGTACCCCTGCAGCGGCCAGCGGCGCAGCGCGAGATTCTTGGTGCCGCCCGATCCGACGTGCACCCCCAGGGCATTTGCGTGATTCAAGCCCATCGTGCCCGCCGCTCTCCCTGCCCAGGCTCGCTCTTCTCCGGAGAGGAAGAGTTCGTAGGCTGGAGGCGTGGCGGTCGACGTTTCACCGAGGAGGCCGAGCAGACGCTGGTTGTTGATCGCGCCGTGAACCGAGTAGTCCTGCGGCAGCGAACGCGTGACGAGCCGTCGGTCGATCCACGACTGGTTTTCGTATTCGTGGCTCAGCCGCTCCCGGGCGCCAATTAGTCCGGCGATGATTCGGTACTCGCGACGTCCCTGTGTGTGGGTGTTGATCGAAAGGTCGAATCGTTCGCGTCGCAGCCGGGCGACGAACTGGAGCGAATCCAGGAGGGGTGCGGTGTGGAACGGGTGCTGGTGGACGGCGTCCAAATTTGGATTGGTGTCCAAGAGCGAAGCGGCACCGGGCCACAGCACCAACGCTTCGATTCGTGCTGCCGGAAACTGCTCGCGAAGCTGACGGATCAGGGGCGTGGCGATCAGGGTGTCGCCGATGCCAGACAGGGCGATGACGAGAATTCGTTTCACCGCGAGAGATCGGCCTGGAACAGGACCCGGAACTGGTTTCGGCGCAGGGCATCCTCGGCCACCTCGGGATGCTCCAGGCTGATGGCCAGCGCGGACTTGCCGCCCGGCCGGGTGAGAAACGGATAGGTATAGTGGATGTTCAGTTCCGCCTCGAGGAGTGAGCCAAGGACATCCTGCAACTGCCGTTCGCCTTCAATTTCGACAGCGACGATGGTGGTTTCGGTAAAGGGAAACCCGTGTTCGCCAAGCAGCGTCCGGGCCTGGTCGGGATCGTCCACGATCAGCCGAATGATCGTGCTGTCGGTGGTGTCCAGCAGGGTCAGGGCAAGAACGTGAACCTCATGTTGGGCCAACCGTCGGACCACCTCGTGCATGCGGCCGAGCTTGTTGGGGATGAAGACACTGAACTGGTCCACCCGTTCCGGCGTTTTACCGCGGGCGGTTCGGGGGGCATCGAGGCGTGACGACGGCATGCGGTGAGTATCGTCGCGGGCATCGGGGCGGCAAGACTCGGAGTGGTGCGAGCGTGACGGTGCAGATGGACAGGGGCTGTCGGTTGGGCGTTTGATGGGCGGCGTGTCCGACACGACTCCAGCCGATCCCGGTCTGGCGCAGGCGGTGGCGGCGCTCGGCCTGGAAAAGGCCCGGCGCCACCTCATCCTCTGCGCCGAGCCCAGCAAGCCGAAGTGCTGCGCGCCGGATGCCAGCCTGGCGTCCTGGGAATTTCTCAAGCAACGCCTCAAGGAACTTGGGCTGGTCGGCCCCGAGGCCCGCGTTGCCCGCACCAAGGCCAACTGCCTCCAGGTCTGCCTGCGCGGCCCCATCGCCGTCGTGTATCCGGAGGGAGTCTGGTACCATTCCTGTACTCCGGAAGTGCTGGAGCGCATCATTCAGGAACATTTGATTCATGGCCGACCCGTTGCCGAATACACGTTTGCCCGGAACCCGCTCGACCGAGGTGGTTCGTGATGCAGGTCAGTTGGATTTCTTCCGCTCCCTTTGGACCCGTGTGACCGGTGGCGCTCCTACGGAAAAACCACCCGCTCCGCGGGCGGAGTCCCCATCCCGCACCGGCCCCGCAGCGGCGGCCTTCGAAGTTCTGGCCCTTCCGGCGGGCGAGGTGACGATCCGCTACGTCCGACATCCGCGGGCCCGTCGGTATCGACTCGTGTTCCGTCGGGATGGCACCGCCCGCTGCACCCTTCCGCGTCGCGGGACGATGGCGGAGGCGCGCCGCTTCGTGGCGGAGAACGAGGCCTGGCTGACCGATGTGATGCGCCGCCATCAACAGGCGCCCCGTGGATCCGGGACGCTGAAGGAAGGGGGCACGGTGCCGTTCGGTGGCGTGGCGATGCCGGTGCTGCGGGTTGAAATCGTTTCCTCGGCCGCAAACGAGCCGGATCCCGAGGGGGACGGCGTCCGCCTGCGCGTGGGGCCGGTGCAGTTCACCGCTTCAAAGTCCGCCGCGGACCTGCGTCCGGCGGTGGAACGCGCGCTGCGGTCCCATGCCGCAAAGGAACTGCCAGGAATGGTGACGCAACTGGCGGCCGTACATGGGTTTTCTGAAAGGGTTCGCCGGGTCAGCGTGCGCAATCAGCGGACCCGCTGGGGCAGTTGCTCCCGTCGTGGCGTCATCTCGCTCAACTGGCGCCTGGTCCAATTGCCCGATGCGGTTCGCGACTACGTGATCCTTCACGAGCTCGCGCATCTGCAGCACCTCAATCACAGCAAGCGCTTCTGGGGCGAGGTCGAACGTCTGTGTCCCGACTTTCGAACCTCGGAGGCGTGGCTTCGCGAACACGGGCGACTCTTCCTCTGAGCCCTCCCCGCAAGTTCCTCGGATCTTCGTTGCACCGAACTCCTCGGTTCGCGGATACACTCGGTCCATGCGGAAATCCTTCGAATGGCGTCGCCGTGTCGCCGGACCTCTGGCGCTCGCCCTGACGTGCGTGGCGTTGTCGACCTGGGAAGGCGAAAGCCTACAGGGGGCCGAGGCGCCGCCGTTGAATGAAGTCATCGAGCTGCTGCGCACGCATCAACACACCTACTCGCCCGAGGAGTTGAACCGCCTGGCGGTGGAAGGGCTGGTCCAGCGGTTGGGCGGCCTCGCTCAGTTTGTGGGCGACGCCGCGCCCGGGGAATCCGTGGCTGAACCCGGTGCGACGGTCGTGTCGCGGCTTCATGAAAATCAGTTTGGCTACGTGCGTCTTGCAACGCTGGGGGCCTCGACGCGTGCCGACCTGGAAAAGGCGATTCGTGAACAGAGCGCCGGCCGCACGATCAAGGGCTGGGTGCTCGATCTGCGTTTCTTGAGCAGCCGTGATTTCGCCTCGGCGGCCCAGGTGGCGGATGTGTTCCTGCCAGGTGGGAAGTCGGTGATGGACTGGGGAGCCGGCGTGTTCACCTCCACCGCGAAGACCAATGGAACTCCTGTGGGCGCGGGCATTCCGTTGACGGTTCTGGTCAACCATCAGACCCGCGGCGGTGCTGAGGCGATTGTCGCGGTCCTTCGTGGAGCCGGAGCCGGATTGGCAATCGGAAACCCCACCGCCGGCGAAGTCGCCCGATATGAGGAGTTCGCACTGTCCACCGGACGGAAACTTCGTCTCGCCGTGGCACCGGTGCTAGGGGGGGACGGCGCCTTTCTCGCGCCCACCGGCGTGACGCCGGACATTGCGGTGGCGGTTCGTGAGGAAGAAGAGAAAGGGTGGATCGTGGATCCGTTCGGTCCATCGCCGTTGATGGCATTGGCGTCGTCGCAAACCGATGGCGCGGTCGGCACCAATGCGGTGTCACGTCCCCGCCGCCGTCTCACCGAGGCGGATCTGGTCCGTTCGCGTCGTGAGGGAAAAATCGGAGCCCCGACGAATTCTCCGCAGAACCTGTTGGAGTCCCCTGCGGCTGTGTCGCCGCCGAAGCTGGTCCGGGACCCGGCCCTGGCGCGCGCGCTCGACCTGCTCAAGGGGTTAAGCGTGATCCACCCGCAATGAGCCAGACAGGCCAGGCACCGATTGTCGCGGTTGGCCGTGTTCGATTGTGGGGGGGAACCGGGTTTAGACGACTCGTTCGGCCAGGCAGTCCTTCACCGCCTGGGCGAGTTCGGCGATGGAAAACGGCTTGCCCAGAGTTCGTCGAATCCCGGTGTGATCGAGGTCCCGCTGGTGAATGCCACCGAGGAACCCGGTGGTGAGCAGGATCGGCAGGCTGGGCACAATTGGGTGGATCCGCCGAGCCAGATCGAGACCGTTCATGCCCGGCATGCTCAAATCGGTGATCAGCAGCCGAAAGGACCCGGGATTCGCTTCGATTTCCGCGAGTGCAACGGCGGGTTCCGTCAAGGCCAATGCCTGATACCCGAGCGATTCCAGGAGCTGCTTTCCAATCAGCGCGAGCGGTCGCTCATCGTCCAGAACCAGGATCCGCTCTCCGTGGCCGCGCAGCGGCGGTGAGTCCGGTGCGCGATCGACCGGTGTGTTCGCCGCGGCGCAGGGGAAGTAGAGATGAAAGGTCGTCCCTCGTTCTGGATGGCTGTACACCGTGATCGCACCCTCGTGTGCCTTGAGGATGCCGTGAACCACAGAAAGCCCCAGACCGGTGCCCTCGCCGAGGGCCTTGGTGGTAAAGAACGGCTCAAAAATCCGGTCGATCACCTCTTGCGGTATGCCGCACCCGGTGTCGGTAAAGCTCAGGTGAATATAGGTTCCTGGACGAAGCACGGAGGGCGCGAGTGGGCCGAGGGGGCCGGCGTGCGACTCTTCGGCGACGACGGTGATCCTCCCGTTCTGATTTCCGATGGCCTGATAAGCATTGGTGCCCAGATTCATGATCACCTGATGAATCTGATCGGGATCGGCCAGGATTGGAGGCAGGTTGCGTGGAAGTTGAACGTCGAATTCAATCCCGGCCGGGATGGTGGCCCGCAGGAGGCGGAGTGATTCGGCGACCACTTGAGAGACCTGCACCGGGACCCGTCGCGGATCCTGTCGCCGGCTAAACGCGAGAATCTGCCCCACCAAACCGGAGGCACGTCGGGCGCCCTCCAGCACGCCGTCGAGCTCGTTTCGCACCACGGACGCATCGCCCAATCGGAACCGGGCCAGCTCCGCAAAGCCGAGGATGGCACCGAGGATGTTGTTGAAATCATGCGCGATGCCGCCCGCCAACGTGCCGATGGCATCCATCTTCTGGGCCTGCCGAACCTGCGCCTCGAGTTGCCGCTGTTCGGTGATGTCGGTTGCGACACCGACGATGCGTGTGCAATTACCCGAGGCGTCGTTGACCGGATATGCCTTGTCCTGGATCCAGCGGACCGATTTGTCCGGCCGCACGATGCGGTACACGACATCATACTCTCCAAGGCTCTGCAGCTCGCGCGACTGTTGACGAACCCGCTCGCGGTCCTCGGCATGAATGGTCTCAATCCAGGAATCCAGTGAGCGGTACAACTCTTCCGGCGGGCGTCCCCAAATTCGTTGGTACCCGGGACTGATGTAGAGCAGGCGGGATTGGTCGACATCAGTCATCCAGAACACCTCTTCGATGTTCTCGACCACCTGCCGGAAGCGCTCTTCGCTTTCCCGGATGGCGGCCTCGGCCTGGTTGCGTTCGCTGATATCGCGCACCTGCGCGAGGATCAGGCTGCGTTGATCGAAGGCGATCGAACCGATTCACGCCTCAACCGGAAAGGTGCTCCCGTCCTTCCTCCGATGCTGGGTGGTGATCGAGCGAAGGCCCTGCTGCTGGATTTCCGCCCAGGTCGCCCTGGCTTTCGTCAGCTCAAAGTCGACGACGAACGCGGAAAGGTTGAGCTCCAGGAGTTCGGCGCGGGAGTACCCTAGATACTCGCAGGCGCGGCGGTTGCAGTCGATCATCTGACCCTGCTGATCATACACCATCATGGCGTCGGCCGCCTGGTCCACCAGGG
>JANXMD010000808.1 GCA_025354845.1 Verrucomicrobiota bacterium
GATGTCGGCTCATCGCATCCTGGGGCTGGAGAAGGTCCCAAGGGTCCGGCTGTTCGCCGGTTAAAGCGGTACGCGAGCTGGGTTCAGAACGTCGTGAGACAGTTCGGTCCTTATCCACTGTGGGCGTAGGAAACTTGAGGGATTTCAACCTTAGTACGAGAGGACCGGGTTGGACGCACTTCTGGTGTGGCAGTTGTTCTGTCAAGAGCAGCGCTGCGTAGCCATGTGCGGAAAGGATAAGCGCTGAAAGCATCTAAGTGCCAAGCCTCTCCCAAGATATGGTTTCCCGGGCGCAAGCCCCTAAAGACCCCATGCAGACTACATGGTTGATAGGACGGGCGTATAAATGCCGTGAGGCATGTGCGGACCGTTACTAATTGGTCGTGCGGCTTGGATTTAATTATCCCCGCTTCAATATCTCTATTCGCTTGTGTGTGGTTTTCAACGAATCCATTTCGTTCTAAACAGTTTTTTTGGTGGCTATAAAGCTGCGGTCCGACCCGATCCCATCCCGAACTCGGCCGTCAAACGCAGCATTGCCGATGGTAGTACATGTATAGCTTGTGCGAGAGTAGGTTGCCGCCTTCCCTTTAAAACCCCGCCTGAGGTCACTCCTCAGACGGGGTTTTTCTGCTTTCAGGTCCCCAAAAAACCATCGAGAATGGGGGGGATTCGGGAATTCCTTGTTCCCCAGTGGAGCTCAGCCTCCATAGGCTGTCACCATTCTCTCCCAAGCGATGAGTGATCTTCCTTCCCGACGTGAATTTCTCGCCACCGGTGCGCTGCTTGCCGCAATCCCTCTGTTTCCCGAGGTATTGGCCGCCGGGGAGCCGGCGACGCGGCTTCCCGAGGGATCGGCACCCGCACCGGTGTCGTTTCCCTGGTTCCCGAGTCGGGTTCACGCGTTTATCTGGCGAAATTGGTCATTGGTTCCCGTCGTCCGGTTAGCGGAGGTGCTTGGGACAACTCCTTTCGAGGTTCTTCAGACGGCACGACGTCTCGGACTTTCGTCCCCTCGACCGCTGGGCAAGGCGCTGGAATCACGTGCCTGTTTGACCGTGATTCGACGGAATTGGCACCTGCTCCCGTATGACCAGTTGCTTCAACTCCTGGGTTGGTCGGCGGAGGCGATGGCTTACACGCTCCGCGAGGATGATTTTTTCTTTGAGAAGCTCGGGCGACTCAAGCCGAAGGCGGAACCGCTCCGTTGGAGCGTGCCAACGGAGGAAATACGTCGACGAGAACGTGAGATTGCCGCCGTACTGAAGGTAAACTTCCCGGATGGGCGGCTGGATTCCGAGGATCCTTTGTTCTCATTTGTGGCCCGATTGAGTCAGCCGCCGTCGGGTGCTCGAACCAAACAACCATCGTCCGCCGGCGATCGATCGCTTCGGATGGGGTATTCGTATTTTGCGCTGTATGGCGACCCGTTGATCGATTCGGAGCTCGATCCGTATCCGGACGGGTATCTCGCGCGACTGGCGGAATCGGGCGTCAATGCGGTCTGGCTTCACTCCGTGTTGGCGAGGCTAACCCCGCTTTCCTGGTCTCCGGATGCATCTATTGAACGTCGGCGAGAAACGCTACGCCACTTGGTTGCGCGGGCATCGACGCATGGAATTCGGGTGTTTCTTTACCTGAACGAACCGCGTGCCTTGGGGGTGAGTTCAGTCGTCTTTAGTCGATTTCCGGAGTGGGAGGGCGTTCGAGAAGGGGAGTTTGTCGCAGTTTGCACTAGCGTCGAGACGGTCCGTCAGGAATTGCGGAAAGGGATCGCCGGGTTGTGCGAGGCGGTGCCTGACCTCGGTGGATTCTTCTCCATTTCCGGTTCTGAAAACCTGACGCATTGCTGGTCTCATGGGCAGGGAGCCCAATGCCCGCGTTGCTCCCGAAGGCGTCCTGCTGAGGTCGTAGCGGAGGTGAATGCAGCGTTCCAGGCCGGAGTGAAGGATGCGGGCGGCCGGCAGCGCCTGATTGTTTGGGATTGGGGTTGGCCGGATGCGTGGGCGACTGAAGTGATTGAGCGACTACCCGCCGGTGTTGAGTTGATGAGCGTGAGCGAGTGGGCGCTACCGATCGAACGTGGGGGTGTGAAGTCCGAGATTGGAGAGTATTGCCTGAGCGCGGTCGGACCCGGTCCGCGGGCGCAGCGCCACTGGGCGGCGGCGCGACGACGCGGCCTTTCAGTGGTTGCCAAAATGCAGGTCGGTACCACTTGGGAAATGGCGGCCGTTCCCTATCTTCCGGCGGTGGAAAACGTGTGTCGCCATGTCGCCGGAGTGAAGGCACTGGGAGTGGAGTCCATCATGCTGGGCTGGACCTTGGGCGGACATCCGAGCCCCAACATCGATGCCGTCGCTGAAATTCTCGGAGGCGGTACCCTGGAATCCCTGGCGAGGCGACGACACGGTGACGCCATTGCTGCGGAGGTGGTGACCTTTTGGCGCAGTGTCAGTCGGGCTTTTTCCGAATTCCCCTACCACGGAGGAACGGTCTATTCGGCCCCTCTGCAGGTTGGGCCGGCCAATCCGCTCTGGGCGAGACCGACGGGATACGCCGCAAGCATGGTGGGGATTCCCTACGATGATCTCACGAGCTGGCGTTCCGTCTATCCCCCGACGGTTTTCGCCACGCAGCTCGAACGGGTGGCGACAGGGATGGAGGCGGCCGTACGGGCTCTCCGAGTTGCGGTGCCACATCCGACAACGTTGCTTGCGGAGGAACTTCGCTTCGCCGAGACGGCCGCGGTTCATTTCGCGAGCGTGGCCAATCAGACCCGGTTTCTCCTCGCTCGCGAAAAAGGGGATGCGGGCGAAATGCGCCAGTGGATCACCGCGGATTCCAAGCTGGCGGTTCGACTGCATGCGCTGCAGTCCCGGGATTCACGGATTGGATTCGAAGCGTCGAATCAGTATTTCTACGTGCCTCTCGATCTCGCGGAAAAGGTGATCAACTGCCAGTGGCTCGAAGACACGCTGCCGCAAGTCTAGGCATGGAGCTCACGGCGGAAACCGTCTCTCCGGGCACGAGCGCACGGAGAGACGGTGATGCGGACAGATTACTTCTTCTTGCCCGAGCTCGCTGCCTTGGCGGCAACGTCCTGCTTCTTCTTCTGATCGGCGCTGGTGGCCTTGGTGGCCTTTTGTGTCGTCTTCTTCTGATTCGCCTTCGGGGATCGATCGCCCATAATACTTAATAGTTCCTGCAGTTGACTCCACCCGCGGAATGTTTGTTTCTCCGTGGGCTGTAGCACCGTGCGCCTTTTGATGGGGAAATGTCGATGTTTCCCGGCGGCGATCCGGAATGGAACCGCAGAGACGCGGAGGAGCGGAGAGGAGGATGCGGGGCCGGATTTCGGCGCGAGCCGAAGGCCCGAGGTCAGTGGCCGGATTCGTGGTCGCGAATGTATTCCTGTTTGAGGCCGAGAGCTTCGGGGGCGTGGAGGACGAGCATCTTCATGCGGATGTCCTTGGGGATCGACGCGCTCGTGAGCTTGGACACCACGACCATGAGGCCGATGGCAGTCGGCACGGCCCAGATGGCCGGTTGTTCGCAGAGGATGCGGAGCAGGGGATGGTCGGCCCAGTAGTCGGTCAGCGCGTAAGGCTTGATCGATACGAACCAGCCGGGCTCCGTCACGCCGAGCGACTTAAACTTGGCGGTCTGCGTGGTGATGAAGGTGGTCCAACTCGTTAGCGAGATCGCCGCGACGGCGAGCAGCCCGCCGGTGAGCATGCCGGTCGCCGCACCGCGCGTGGTCATGCCGCGCCACCACAC
>JANXMD010000075.1 GCA_025354845.1 Verrucomicrobiota bacterium
TTCCGCGAGCCCATCCAGACCATTATTCCCTGGGCCTCCACCCGTTACACCGAACTGCTGATCGAGCGTTCGGCGTCGGCGTTCGGCGAGGATTTCTGGGGCTTTTGGATGCTCGGCGGCATGAGCGGCGGCGGCATGGGATTCATTTTCGCGCCGCACCGGAAGCAGGAGGCGCAGACCCGGCTTCAGGAGATCATGTCGGACACCAAGCGCGAACTGCAGCACGCTCTACCGTTTGCCATGGAGCCGGTCGTGTTCGACTACGCGATCAATGAGCGCGGCACGTTTGCGGATCTGCTCTCCGGGGATGCGGCCCTGATGCCCCATGGCTATTACGCGCTGACCGTTCCGCGACTGGTGCGGCAGGATCGCCAGGATCTGCCCCCGTCACGCCGGGCGGAACTCGCCACGGTGGGGGCGGCAGCACGCACGCGTCCCGAGCTGCGTGGCTTGGTGCAAAGTCTCTTTGATGCGCTGTTGCCCCGCGGCCGTTCGGAGCACCGATCCGGGGCGACTCTGGTCGAATTGCTGGAGCAAAACGGCTTTGATCGCGCCCAGCATGAACAGATTCGGCGGGACCTGACCGACGGTCGCATCGGACTCGCGCAAAATCGGCTCCGCGCCGATTCGGTCATCGAGGATGTGCGCGATTCCGATGTCGCCTGGGTCAACGGATCTGCGGCCGCTGTCGCGCGTCGCGTGGGTGAGCGCGCGTTGCGTGCGGGAGAGGTCGCTGTCGTGACCCTGGCCGCGGGTGCAGGATCGCGATGGACCCAGGGTGCTGGCGTCTGCAAGGCGCTTCATCCCTTCGCCAAGCTGGCAGGTCGCCACCGCACCTTCATCGAGACGCACCTTGCCAAGTCGCGCCGCACCTCGCGGGCCTTTGGTATCGAGTTGCCGCACATCTTCACCACCAGCTACGCCACGCAGGATCCGACCGAACAATTCCTCAAGGCGGTCGAGGGCTATCACTACGCCGGACCGCTCCTGCTCTCCGCGGGACGCAGCGTGGGGTTGCGCATGGTGCCCACGGCACGCGACCTCCGCTTCGCCTGGGAGGAGATGCCGCAGCAACGGCTCGACGAACAGCAGCAGAAGGTGCGCGACAGCCTGCGTACCGCGCTCATCGGCTGGGCGCGTTCGGTTGGTGAGGCCTCCGACTACACCGACAACCTTCCGCTTCAGTGCCTGCACCCTGTCGGCCACTGGTACGAGGTGCCCAATCTGTTTCGCAACGGCGTGCTCGCCCGGCTCCTGCGTCAGCGCCCGTCCCTTCGCTGGCTGCTGCTGCACAACATCGACACGCTGGGCGCCGACGTGGATCCGTCCCTGCTGGGACATCACATCGGTTCCGGAGCGGCGCTGACGTTTGAGGTCATCACCCGTCGATTGGAAGATCGCGGCGGCGGCCTAGCGCGCGTCAATCAGCAGCCGCGATTGGTTGAAGGTCTGGCCATGCCGCGTGAGGAAGACGAATTCCGGCTGCGCTACTACAACTCGATGACCACCTGGATCGATCTCGACCGGCTGTTGTCGGCCTTCGGTCTGAGCCGGGAGGTCCTGCTCGCCGCGGACGGATCCGATGCCGTCGGGGCGCCGGCCGCTCGGGACGCGATCACGGCAGCGATTCGCACGCTCGCCGCTCGCATGCCGACCTACGTCACGCTTAAAGAAGTGAAGAAACGATGGGGCCACGGTCAGGAGGACATCTTCCCGGTCACCCAGTTCGAAAAGCTCTGGGGCGACATGACCGCGGTGTCGGACATCGACTCCCGGTTTGTGGTGGTGCCGCGTCAGCGCGGTCAACAACTCAAAGATCAGGCGCAGCTCGACGGCTGGTTGCGGGACGGCTCGGCGGCCTATGTCGATGCGCTCTGTGAATGGGCCTGACCGCGGATCCATTCCGTTCAGTCCACGTAGGCGAATTCGTTCAGGTTCAACAACGCCCGACACAGGGCGGTGAGCCCGTGCAGGCGCATGAGGCTCGCACTGCGCTCAATCTCGACCGGGGTCGCCGCGCGCAGCAGCGTGAGACGAAAGGCGTGTCGGATCTGTAGTTCCGGTTTTTCACCCACTTCCCGACGGACTCGGTCCGCAAGGGTCCGTGCGGCTTCGACCGCCACCGATCCGTTCATCAGCGACAGCGCCTGCGGGGCCACCGTGGAGCTGGTTCGGCGCGCGCAGGAAGTGGAGTTTTCGGGAAGATCGAAGGTCTCCATGAACGGCACGCGGACCGTCCGCTTTTGCACCAGAAACAAGCTGCGAACCGGTTGATCGGCCGCCGGGGAAGGATACCAGCCCTTGGTCTTGGTCTCGTTGTCGTCGAGGAATGCGGGATTTGCCTGCAGCACTTCGGGTGGGAGTTCGGGCCAAGTCGGCGTGCCGCCGGCCCGCTGCAGCAGCAATCCGCTGGAGGCCAGCAGGGCGTCCCGCAGCGGCTCGGCGGCGAGACGGTGTGGATTTTGACGCCAGAGCCAGAGGTTGTCGGGATCCACGGAGATACCGGCGTTGCCCGCGGAGCCCTGACGATATGCGACGCTGGTCACCAACAGTCGGTGGAGATGCTTCACCGACCAGCCTTGGTTCATGAACTCGACCGCCAGCCAGTCCAGCAGTTCGGGATGCGACGGCCGTGTCCCCGCGAAGCCAAAATCATTAGGGGTCACCACCAAGCCGGTGCCGAAATGCTGCTGCCAGATCCGGTTCACGAACACCCGCGCCGTCAGCGGATTCTCGGGTGAGACGATCCACCGGGCGAGGGCGAGCCGGCGTCCCTGGGTTTTTGGATTGGGCGCGGAATCGATGCGGGCGGGCTGTGGATCCAGTGCGGAAGGGAAGCCGGGTTCGACTGGGTCCCGCGGGTCCTGGTGCCGTCCCTGATGCAGCACTCGCGTTGCCGGGGGTGGCCCCTCCGCGTCGGTCATCAAGAGCCCGGTGGTGAACCTTGGACGCTCGCGTTTAAGGGTGGCGATTTGCGTCTCCAACTCGCGGACCTGGGTGATGTCTTCCGGGGGCAGCGCGGTGCGGACCTCGGGGTCGGAAGGCATGACGCGTTTCTGTAACTCCGTCAGCGCCGGCGGAGCGTTGGTGGCGTCGTGAGCCAGGAGAGCGTGCTCCTCGGTGCTGAGCTTGGCGATGCGTTCGCCACGCAGCCGCTTCCGGGTCCGGTTCAGTACCTGGTCTCGCGTCTTCTCGAGGGGTAGAAGCCGCCCGTCGGCCGCCTCCTGCTGGCTGCGAATCGTTGTCTGGTCGGCATCGAGATCGAGCGGGGTGTCGTTGGCGAATTTAACCGGCTCAAAAAAGGCCCTCATTCGGTAGTGGTCCGCCTGCGACAACGGATCGAACTTGTGATCGTGACACCGGCAGCAGGCCATCGTCAGCCCGAGGAAGGCGCCGCCGGTCGTCTCCACCAGATCGGACATCAGCTCGGCGCGGCTGCGTTCCTGCTCATTGAAAAGCGGGGCGGCACTGTCATGCGGGCCGAGACGCAGGAATCCGGTGGCGATCAGGGAGTCCTGCTCCTCCGGAGTCCGTGGGGCGCCGGGAACCAGTTCGTCGCCGGCCAGTTGTTCGAGCACGAAGCGGTCGAAGGGCTTGTCCATGTTGAACGCGCGGACGACGTAATCGCGAAAGCGCCAGGCCTTGGGGCGGAATTCGTCCCAGTCGAATCCATTGCTGTCGCTGTACCGAACGACGTCGAGCCAGAGCCGCGCCTGGTTTTCCCCGTAGCGCGGCGACTCCAGAAGGCGTGTGACCAAGCGGTCGTACGCATCGCGTGATGGATCCTGGAGGAAGCGGTCCACCTCGTCGGGAGTCGGGGGCAATCCGGTGAGGTCGAAGGTGACGCGACGGATCAGGGTCCGGCGATCCGCCTCGGAGGAAAACGTGAGGTGCTTGGGGGTCAGCCGCGCGACCAAAAACCAATCCACCGCCGAGAGTGTCATCCCGTGTTGGGAATCCACGTGCGGTGGCGGAGTCGCGTGCGGAGCCCGCAAGGACCAAAGATCCAGCCGTTCCCCGTGGAAGATCCGGGCAATGGGATTCCGCGCATCCCTCCAGGCAGGCCCAATGCGGTCTGCCGGCAATGCGGTTCCGGCCGTATCGCCAATGGCCGGGGCTCCTCCCGTGGCGAACCACACGAGGCAGGCAAACACTTCGCGCATGCCGGGCTTCACGAAACGAAGGATGCCGCCTTTCACGAGGCGGTGGGAAGAGCCAAGGCTGCCGGTCTCAGGAATCGTCACGCCAACACCGAGGGGGTGAGCTTTTTCAACCAGGCCCCTCGACGCATCGCTCTCAGCATTTGCGTTCATCCGCGTCCGTCGGCGGTTTGAACGGCTCACCTCCGCGGTTAAGGCGCTTGAATCCGCCGCTTGCATTTCCCGTCGGCTCCGCGGAACCATTTCTTCCGCACCCATGAAATTCCTTTCTGCCCTCAGCCTTGCGCTGATTTCCGTCGCCCCCGCCTTTGCCCAGGGCGTGGGGTACACCGACACTCCGGTCATTCGCGGCCAGAAGTGGAAGGTTCACGACAAGGACCGTCCGAATCCCGCGATCGTGACTCCGGCGCCGACCTTCAGTCACGGCGCACCCGCTCCGAGCGATGCCACGGTCCTCTTTGACGGCACGGATCTCGCCGGTTGGGAAAAGGACGGTGGTGGCGATCCGAAGTGGAAGGTGGAGCACGGCTACATGGAAGTGGTGGGAGGCTCCGGCGGCATTCATACCAAGGCCGAGTTCGGGGATGCTCAGCTGCATATCGAGTTCGCCACCCCGACGGTGGTGAAGGGCGACAGCCAGGGCCGCGGCAACAGTGGCGTGTTTTTCCACAAGCAGTTCGAGATCCAGGTCCTCGACTCCTACAACAACAAGACCTACGCCGATGGCCAGGCTGGCGCGCTGTATGGTCAGTGGCCGCCCTTGGTGAATGCCATCAAGTCGCCCGGGGAATGGAACAGCTACGACATCATCTTCGAGGCGCCTCAGTTTGATGCGGACGGCAAGCTGACCAAGCCGGCCTACGCCACCGTGATCCTCAACGGCGTACTCCTCCACAACCGGAAAGAGATCAACGGCCCGACCAATCACCGCGCCACCGATCCATACAAGGCCTACTCGGGCAAGGGTCCCATCAGCCTCCAGGATCATGGCAATCCGACCCGCTTCCGGAACATTTGGATCCGCGGCCTCGGTCAGTACAACTGACGGGGGATCGGAGATGGGAGATCGAAGATGGGAGATCGGAGATCGGAGATCGGAGATGGGAGATGGGAGATGGGCGTATTGCGGGCCTTCAGCCCTTGATCCCTAAATCGGGGACGGTTTCTGGGGCGCGAGCCCAAGGCTAGAGGTGCTGCGGGGCGTTGCCCCTTTGGACCTTTGGACTTTGGACCTGGTCTTTGGACTTTGGACTTCTAGGAAACCGGGAACGGCTCGTCACACCGTTCCCGTTTTTCTTTTCCCCGAGGCAATTTCCCGGCGCTCTGCTAGGTTCGTCGCACCATGAGCCGGATGCAGGAGCAGCGGTACGAACTGAAGTACTGGGTGGATGAAGTGACCGCCCTGCGGGTGCGCGACTACGTGCAGCAGTACTTGATGATCGATCCCTTCAGCGTGGGGCGTCCCGACTTGAGCTATCCGGTTCACAGCCTGTACCTCGATTCCGAGGGGCTCGACACCTACTGGCACACGGTCAACGGCAACAAGAACCGCTTCAAACTGCGGTTGCGTTACTACGATGATCGGCCGAATTCCCCAGTTTTCTTCGAAATCAAGCGCAGGATGAATAACATCATTCTGAAGGAGCGCGGTGGAGTGAAGAAGAAGCACGTGGCGGATATTCTTGGAGGTCAACTGGCGGAGCGGGAGCAGCTCTTGTCGCCGAATTCGGATCCGGATCTGTTTGCCATCCACCACTTCCAGGAGCTCATGACCAAGCTCGCGGCACGACCGATGCTGCACATTGCGTATCTGCGCGAAGCCTACGAAAAGGAAGGCGACAATTCGGTGCGAGTGACCATGGATCGCGCGGTTTTCAGCGGACCGCACTGCAGGCCGGAGACCATCATCAGCACGGAGAATCACTTCAACGTGTTCGGGAAGACGGTGATCCTGGAGTTGAAGTTCACCGACCGCTTTCCGGTCTGGTTCAACGACCTGGTCCAGACCTTTAGCTGCACGCTTACCGGTGCCGCCAAGTACGCGTTCGGGATCGAGCAGAAGGGAACCGAGTGGGCCCGCCACCCTCTCGCCGAATCCTTTCCCCCGGATTCGATTTGAACAGCATATGAACTCACCGCGGAGGCGCGGAGCGGAATTGGGAAATCGAAGATCGAAGATTGGAGATCGGGCCTCAGTGCCTGATTTATCTGCGTCCATCTGCGTTTCTCTTCGGTTTGATCTGCCGTTTTTGGGCTCAACCGAACTTCAGTTTTTCCTCCACTTCGCGGAGACCACGGGTCATGGGGAGTTTGCGTCCATCCTGAAGGATCACTACGTGCTCGCCGGGGGCTAGCGACTGCAATTCGCGAATGCGGTCGAGCTGGACGATCACCGACCGGCTGATGCGGAGAAACGACGCCGGGGGCAGTTGTTCCTCCAGGGCGCCCAGGGTTTCGCGCACGATGTGACTCTCCTTGCCCGCGTGCAGCACCACGTAGTTTCCCGAGGCTTCACACCAGTCGATGACGGCGATGCGCACGAAGGTGACTCGCTCGCCCTGGCGCACCGCAATGCGGGTCAGGTGAGCAGGGCTGGTCGCGGCACTTTGGGTATCGCGGGCATCGAGCAGCGCGAGCAACCGCTGAGTCAGGGAGTCGGATTCCGAGTGCCCGGCCGACGTCGCGGTCGCCGCGTGACGTCGTGCGCGTTCCAGCGCGTCGTGAAGGCGGACCGGTTTGCAGGGTTTGAGGAGGTAGTCGAGCGCGTGAGCTTCAAAGGCCTTCACGGCATGCTGATCGAAGGCCGTGATGAAGACTACCGCAGGCAGCTCGGAGGCATCGAGTTCGCGGAGGACGCCGAATCCGTCAAGCCCGGGCATCTGGATGTCCAATAGGACCAAGTCGGGTCGAAGTTTCCGGATGGCCGCCACCGCCGAGGGACCGTCCGCCGCTTCACCACAAACGGTCACGCCCTCCTCCTTGCCCAGCAACATTCGTAGCCGCTCGCGCGCCAGGGGTTCGTCATCAACGATCAGGACATGAAGCGAGGAGGGCATTAGGAACTTGGGGCGGACTCCGCCCGAGTGCTTGCATCCGCAGTCTCAATCGGGAGCGTGAGGACGGCCGCGGTACCGCCACTCGGGGCGGCTTCCAGAATCAGTTCCGCGCCTGCGTGCATTCCAAATCGCTCCCGCAGGCGTTCCCGGGTGTTGGCGACGCCGATGCCAGTGCGCTGGGGAAGCAGGGCCGGGAGGCCGCGGCCGTTGTCGATCACGGAGAGTCGAAGCCGGTTCCCGAGGCGTCGTGCCACGATCCGCAACTGACCGCCACCGGTCTGGGGTTCGAGTCCGTGGCGGAGGGCGTTCTCAACCAGCGGCTGCAGGATGAGTGTGGGCACCGGCAGGGAATGGAGATCGGAAGGGACGTCGTACTCGACCTTCAAGCGATCGCCAAACCGTACCTGCTCGATCGCGAGGTAACGGCGGACGAATTCGAGTTCATCGCCGAGCGGCAATTCGGAGCAATCGGCGTGCTCGAGCGTAAGCCGGAGGAAATCGCTGAGATTCCCAATCATTTCGTCGGCCGCCGCGGCGTCGCGATGAACCAGGGTCGAGATGGCATTCAGGGTGTTGAACAGGAAATGCGGTTGGAGCTGCATGCGCAGAGCCTGGAGTTTGGCCTGAGCAAGGCTGGCGGCGAGTTCGAGGGAGCGGCGTTCGCGTTCCTGCGAGCGACGGTAAAAGAGCAGGGCGTGGGCGCCGCAGACCACCACCCAGTATACCGGCACGTTCAATCGGGCGCGGGCGGATAGGGCGCCGCCGGGCAGGCCGGGAAGGTTGGGACCGGAGTTGGGCGCAAAGTCGCCCCTCGGTGGTCGGCCGGATCGTGAACCGGGCCGGGTCCCGCCGTTTGGGCCGGGTCCGGGTCCCGGTCCCGGTTGCAAATCCTCGATGGATTCCGGACCGGGCGGGCCGCGATGTGTGGGAGGACTGCCGGGTCGAAATGAGGTGCCGAATGTCGGCGACGTCTCCGCCGGCGGGCGCAGGAAATGCCCCAGCCATTCGCAGGCCATCACCGACAACAGGCAGGCCGCCACATGCACCGGCAGATGCGGAATCCAGTGGCCTCGCTCGAGCGGAAAGGTGAGCGCGAGGGCGAATACCGCCGGAGATAACAGCGCCCAGGGGAGCCAATCGCGGATGGAAATTCGAATCGCTGTCTCCCATGAAAAAGAGCCCGAGAAGACGAGTTGGGCGGCGAAGGCGGCGCCGAGGGCAATCCATGCCAGACCGCTCAGCGCGGCGGCCGCGTGGAGCGATCGCGAGGCGGCGGGGCGACTCGTGGGGATCGGCATGGTGTGAAAAGATTGGAGCCCGGCCTGGCGGCGGCGGAAGTCAAAAGACGGACTCTTCGGTTCGGCCCTCAACAAAGGGACGCCCGCCGTGGAAGCGGCGGGCGTCGTTTGGAAACGGATTCTAAAGGAAGTGCCGTTCGAGCCTCGGTTCAGTTCCGGGGCCGCTTGGGAACAACGGTGGCGGCTCCGTCACCTGACCCCGAGGCGGGAGCGGAGCCGGCGTTGGTGTCGTCGGCCGGCGGGGTGCCCGGGCGGCCGTGGGGGCGATGGGGCGGGACGAACGCACCGCTCTCAATGTCGGCCTTCATCTTGGCCCGCTCGGTGGCGTCGAGTTTGCCATCCTTGTTGGCATCGTACTTGGCGAGGGCTTCGGGAGAAACCGGACGGCCTTTGCCACCAGGACCGCCGGGACCGCCGGGACCCCCGGGGCCGCCAGGACCGTGCTTGGGCAGGCTCACTTTGCCGGAGTCCACGTCGGCCTTGAGGGCGGCGCGCTCGGTCTCGTCGAGCTTGCCATCCTTGTTCACGTCGTACTTGGCGAGAATCTCGGGAGGCAGGGGAGGACGGCCGCCGGCGCGGTGCGGCGGACGGCCAGCCGTGTCGGAGGGAGCCGCAGGCGCGGTGCTGTCGTCGGCGAAGATCGCGGCGGTGCCGGCCAGGGCCAGCGTCGCGGTGGCGATCAGGAGTTTGAGGGAGTTCTTGGTGTTCATCGGAGTGTGGTGTTGGTTTTTTGAACCGTCTGTTTTTCTTGAATCGACCCTTCCGGTTCCCGGTGGTCGTTCGATCTGGCGTCACGTTAGTCCATTCCCCGCGCACTCCACGCGGGATGGGATCAAGGACGGCTCCGGTGGTGTGAACCGGGGCTTTGGCGGGACGAATCCCGGCGTTGTGGAAGGGCGGTCCCTGGGGAAGGGGCGTTATCGCGGAATTCGGAGCCCCTGCGCGATCGCCCGATAGGCTTCCTCACGCATTTCCGGCGGAAACCGGTGCGGCGCATCTGGGTGCCGGACGGTGACGAACGGCTCCGTCGCATCGGTTCCAGGAAGTTCGGACTGGCTTAGGCGATGCGCCATCGCGACGACGCGGTCCACACTTTCCCAGCCAAAGTTGGTGTCGCCCTTGGGGGCATTGACGAACACGCGGCGAGGGGCGATGGCGGCCAGAACCTCCGGAAAATCGAAGGGAATGGCGTCGAGTCGGCCCCGATACGCCGCGAGTCGTGGCATGTAGCGCAGCTGACACCAACCTTGTCCGTCGCGCCACAGATCGGGGTTGGCGCCGCGATAGTCGCGAAAGGAATCGAAGCCGCAACTGGTGACCACCACGCGGATTCGGGAGTCGAATGCGGCCGTGAAGAGCCCGTTGTGACCGCCGAGCGAGTGGCCGATGCATCCGAATCCCTGATTGGTACGGACCGAATGCAGGGAGGCGAGGAGGTCGAGTCCACGGATGTTGTCCCAGACGGCCTTCATGGTGCCGCTTTCGTACCCGAGCGCGCGGATGTCAGGAGCGTAGTCAGCCAACTGCGGGTACGCGGGCGCGAGAACCACGTAGCCGCGGCGCACCAGCTCCACCCCGTATTCGTCGTCGGGCGAATTACCGAGGCCCACCACGACACGTCGGCCGGCGGCGTGGGTTTGGTGGAGGGCCAGCACGGCAGGGAAGGCGCGGTGCAATTCAGGCTTCAGGGCGCCCTTGGGAAGCAGAAGAAAGGCCGGAACGCGGGAACCGGGTTCGCTTTGGTAGGTCAGGTCGCGCCGGAGGTAGTCGCCACAATCGGTCTCAGAAACCACCTGTACTGCGAGATCGCATCGCCGCTTTGGGGCGGGTAGCGGGCCCATGACCTGCTCCAGTCGACGCAAAATCGCTTCCCGGCCTACCGGAGACACTCCGCTCGCCGGGAGAGTGCCGGCAGCCGCGGCGAGAAAGCTGAGCAGCACGGCGACGCTGAGACGCACGGGCCCTGGGGCTCGAGCTGGGGATTGGGGCGCGCGGGCCATGCGAAGACGGTGAACCTTCGGGAGCCCTGCACAAGCGGAAGCCGCAGCGTTTCCCGAAAGGGGAGACCAATTCCCAGTGCGTTTTCGCCGTTTCTTTGAGAGGGTGGTGTGGTGCGTATCACTCATCTGAACCCGGACGACGGCATCGGTGCAAGTTGCTGGCTGGCGTCGCTGAACGGCCATCATCTGCTCCTCGACGCGGGAACGCATCCGGCCCGGATCGGCCGCGCGAGCCTCCCGATGCTCGACTCGGTGAAGGACGTGGAGGTGGATGCCATCGCCGTGTCGCACTGTCATCTGGACCACGTGGGAGCCCTGCCCCTCGCGCTGCGGCAATTCCCCCAGGCGCCGGTTTACATGAGCGTTCCGAGCTACTTCATCGTGGAGCGGGTGCTGCACAACTCGGTGAACGTCATGATGCGGCAGCGTGATGAAAACGGTATCAAGGAATACCCGCTCTTCACCCACGAGGAGGTCGATGACTACGCCCCGGTCTTTCAGGGGATTCCCTATCGCAAGGAGATCACCTGGGGCAGCGCCTCCAGCAAGGCGACCTCGCCGACGTTGGAGTTCTTCGATGCCGGGCACACGCTCGGTTC
>JANXMD010000123.1 GCA_025354845.1 Verrucomicrobiota bacterium
GCGCATGTCGGCGCCGCGGTTCACATACGCGTTGACCGCCTTCTGCATCAGGGAACGCAGTGACGCGTCGCACTCCTCAGGCAGCTTTTCCAGACACACGATGTGCCGGTCGTAGCTCTTGAGCGCCGCCGCAATCTCGGCGGCAAAGGTGTCCACGGTGAGTTCCACGCTCCGGAAAATACGGCGACGGCGCGTGAAGTAAAGCCGCGGCGCCAGCCGGAAATTGGCTTTCCGGCCTCCCCTGCGGCCCGTCACTTCCCTGCCTGGGCGGGTTACTTCTGCGGCTGCGGATTCCGCCACTCCCGTCCGTCGGAGGTCAGAAGGTCGTCGGCCGCCGTCGGACCCCACGTGCCCGCGAGATAAAACTCCCGGTTGGTCAGCGGCTTGTCGGCCCAGAAGGACCGGATCGCATCGACAATCCCCCATGCCGTCTCCACTTCGTCACGGCGGATGAAGAGGGTCGCATCGCCGGCGATGGCTTCGAGCAGCAGCCGCTCGTAGGCCTCCGGGGTGTAGGCACCGAATTCGGTATCGTAGCTGAAGCGCATCCGCACCGGACGCAGCTCCATCGCAGCCCCCGGCACCTTGCCGTTGAAGCGGAGCGTGATGCCTTCGTCGGGTTGAAGGCGCAGGGTCAGGGAGTTTGGATCCAGTTTGGTCCCCGACTTGGCGGCGAAGAGGATGTTCGGCGCGGGTTTGAACTGGATGCGCACCTCGCTGGCGCTGAGGGGCAGGTTCTTGCCGGTCCGCAGGTAGAAGGGCACGCCGCTCCAGCGCCAGTTGTCGATCAGGAGCTTCATGGCGACGAAGGTCTCGACGTTCGACTTCGCATTCACCTTGGGCTCACTCCGGTAGGCCGGACGCGCTTCGCCCTCGACTTCGCCGGCGAAGTATTGGCCGCGCACCACGTTCTTCGCGCTCTCGGCGGCGGACATGGCACGAATCGATTTGAGCAGCTTCACCTTTTCGTCGCGGACGTTTTCGGCTTCGAGCGACACGGGCGGCTCCATCGCCACGAGCGAGAGCACCTGGAGGACGTGGTTTTGCACCATGTCGCGCATGGCGCCGGATTCCTCGTAGTAGCCGCCGCGACTGCCAACGCCGATTTTTTCGCCGACGGTGATCTGCACGTGGTCGATCGAATCGCGATTCCACAGGTGCTCGAAGATGCCGTTGCTAAAGCGGAAGGTGAGGATGTTCTGGACGGTCTCTTTTCCGAGGTAGTGGTCGATGCGGAAGATCTGGCGTTCGTGCGCGAAACGGATGAGCTCGGCGTTGAGGGCCTTGGCACTGGCGAGGTCGTGCCCGAAGGGTTTCTCAACCACTAGGCGCTCGGTGGTGATGCCCCCCTCTTCCTTGTGCAGCAACCCGACCCGGTTGAGATGCTCGGCGATTTCGCCGAATTGGCTGGGATTTGTGGCGAGGTAGAAGAGGAGGTTCTTCTTCAGCTTGTCATTGTCGAAGCTCTGGATGGTCGACTTGAGCTTCTCGTATCCGGCGTCGTCCGAGATATCGGCCTGGCAGTAGTGAACATTGGCGGCAAAAGCCTTCCACACGTCCTCGTTGAGGGGCTTGGTGCGGGAGAATTGCTGGAGCGCGGTGTGGAGTTCCTCGCGCCATGTATCGTCCGTCTTCTCGCGTCGGGCAAAACCGATAATGCGATACGGCAGGGGCAGTGCTCCCTCCATCGCCAAGTGGTACAGGGCGGGGATGAGCTTGCGGGCGGTGAGATCACCGGAGGCGCCAAAGATGACCACCGTGCAGGGCTCGATGGTGCGGCGGGTTTCGGCGGCTCGGGAGGCCAGGAGTTCGTCGAGATTCGACAGGTCATTCATGTCCGCTGCCTAGCGTGGGCGAGGGGCCGAAGGGATTCAATCGCGCAGTAACGGGTCGATGGGGGAGGAAGGGACACGGATTTCACCGATTTTCACGGACAGGAAGCGATACGAACCTGTCGCGGCAGCGTCCTGGAGTCCGGCGGCGGGCCGCCGGTTTGGAGGGGTCGCGCGGGGACTGGGGTTTGAGATCGAACCGATTCGGTTTGGCGGCGCGTATTGCTGCGGCGGGGAAACGTGGAGTGGGGTTCGAGGGTGGGGCCTCCAAACCGGTGAGTCGCTCCGCTCCCCACCGGACTCCAGGACCTCCAGGCTGCCACGCCCGAAGTTTTTTGTAACGCCCGACGAAAAAGGCTTCTGGGGATCTTCAAGAAAGGACTCCATATCATGGCAACCACGATGAACCCGGGGCGACCCTGTCCACGCTGCGGCAAGCCGACCGCGAACGGTGAACTCGCCGATCTCTGCCCGGCCTGCCTCCTCGCGCAGGGACTCGAAACCGACGCCGGCGCCGCCCGCCCACGCTTTGAGCCGCCACCACTCGAACGCATCGCCCGACTCTTCCCCCAGCTCGATTCGCTCCGCCTCCTCGGCACCGGTGGCATGGGCGCCGTCTATCAGGCGCGCCAACCTGCCCTCGATCGGTGGGTCGCTCTCAAGGTCGTCCCCGCCGCAACCGGGCCAGACAATGCGTTTCAGGAACGCTTCAACCGCGAGGCCCGCGCGCTCGCCCGTTTGAACCACCCCAACATTGTCACCGTTCACGAGTTCGGGCAGGTGGAGGACCTGCACTATTTCATCATGGAGTTCGTGGACGGCACGAATCTTCGCCAACTCGAAAAGGCGGGAAGGCTTTCGCCGCGTGAGGCCTTGCAGATCATCCCGCAGATCTGCGACGCCCTCCAATACGCCCATGACGAAGGCGTGGTACATCGCGACATCAAGCCCGAAAACCTCCTCATCGACCGCAAGGGCCGGGTGAAGATCGCCGACTTCGGCCTGGCCAAGATCCTCGATCCGCAGGCCGATGCCACCGCCGTCCGGTTGACGATGGAGGGACAGATCATGGGCACCCCGCACTACATGGCGCCCGAGCAGTTGGAGAGACCGCTGGCGGTCGATCATCGCGCCGACATCTATTCGCTCGGGGTGGTGCTGTACGAAATGCTCACTGGCGATCTCCCTCTGGGCAAATTCGCGCCGCCCTCACGCAAGGTGGCGATGGATGTTCGCCTGGATGAAGTGGTGTTGCGGGCCTTGGAAAACGATCCGGCCCGGCGATACCAGCACGTGGACGAGGTGAAGACGCGCCTGCAATCGATCACCGAAACCTCGCCTCCGGAAGGTTCGACGACCGCGAAGAAATCGACGCCAGAATTCCATTATTTTGTCGGCTTCCCGCTGCGCATCGAATCCGATGGACGCCGAAAGCTGTACGGAACCGGAGTCGCCCAAGGCATTGCGATGATCTTCGGGGTGCTCACCTTGGCATTCAGATTGAGGT
>JANXMD010000208.1 GCA_025354845.1 Verrucomicrobiota bacterium
CCTAACTGGAAGCAACTACCGAACATCACCACACCTTCCCTCCGCTCATAGTAACCGCTTTTCCCAGATCTAATTCGCCAGCGTCTCCTCCAGTGCCCGCCGGGATGTGTCCAAACCGGCAGCGCCGCTGCCGGACTCCACACCGCTCCGCGGGCCTCGGTGAGACCCCACGTTCGGTGGCAGGAGGACGCCCCCTTTGCTTTGGAGTCCGGTTGGGCGCAGAGCGACCTACCGGTTTGGAGCGCCTAACTGCAGGCAACAGCCGAACATCACCACACCTGCTCGCACGTCATCCTCCGGTGGTTTTTGCTCCGCTCCTGAAAGTAACTATTCCCTCCACCGGGCTTGGGGAGACCAAAGAAAAACACCGGCCGCGGGGCCGGTGTTTTCTGAGAATTCCGTGTGAGAGGAAGCGCGAGCTCAGCTCTTGGCAGATTCCTTCTTGGCCGCGGTGGCGGCGTTTGCCACCGCCGCCGCACCGGAGCTCCGGTAGTGCGAGGAGTAGTAGCGGTTCTGGTAATAGTGGTAGCTGTAGTAGTAGCTGTCCTTGCCCTCGAAATCGATGTCGTTGAGCACCAGACCCAGCATGTGGATGCCGGCGTCCTGGACGCGCTGGACGGAGCGGAGGGCGTGTTCGCGACGGATCTTGTTGAACTTGGTCACGAACATGATGCCGTCGCTGATGGCACCGACGACCAGCGGATCGGCCACGGCGGACACCGGAGGGCAGTCGAGCACCACTCGGTCGTAGCGGGTGCCAGCCTCCTCAAGGAACTGCAGCATGCGCTTGGAGCTGATGAGCTCGGACGGGTTGCCCGGGGTGACACCGCAGCACACCACGTCGAGGTTCGGCACTTCCGTGGTGTGAACGATTTCGTCGATGCTGCGAACGCGTTCAGCGAGATACGCCGATAGCCCGATGGGGCTCTGCAACTGGAACGCCTTGTGCACCGACGGGCGGCGCAAGTCGGCGTCCACGAGCAGCGTGCGCAAGCCGGTCTGGGCCGTGACGATGGCGAAGTTCGAGGCGACGAGCGATTTGCCCTCGGATGGAATCGTCGAGGTGATCGCGATGTTGCGCAGCTTGTCGGCATTGCGCGCCAGCGACACCGCGGCGCGCAGCGTTCGGAAGCCTTCCGCTGCACTCGATGTTGGATGCAGGTGGGACTGGAGGTCGCGCTCGACAACGCTCTGCGACTTGATGTTGGGGATGTAGCCCAGGAACGGCAGACGCAGGTAGTTTTCCACGTCTTCCTGGCTCTTGATCGAGTCGTCGAGGAAGTTGACGAAGATGGCGAGGCCGAAGGCAATGGCGAGACCGCCAAACACCGAGCCGGAAATCACCAGAGGCTTGTTCGGCTTGACCGGCTTCAGCGGGGTGGTGGCACGGTCGATGATCGACATGTTCTGCTGATGATCCTTGGAGTTCATGTCGTACTCCTTGGTTTTCTGCAAAACGAGCTGGTAGATCACCTCGGCGCGTTCGCGCTTGCGGCTGAGGATGTCGAAGGTGGTCTTGGCCTCATAGAGCTTGGTCACCCTTTCCTCGGCATCCTTGTAGCGGCGCTGGGCCTGCTCTTCCTCGGCCTTGGCGGTTCGGGCCATGGATAAAATTGAGTCAAAGGTCCGCATCGCCTCGTTCTTTAACTTGTTCCGGTCCGCAGCAAGCATTTCGTTCAACTCGATCACCTTGGGATGGCGGTCGCGATATTTGGTGTGGAGACCGCGCAACTGGGACTCCTCCTGAGTGATACGAGACTTCAGTTCACCGACCAGTTTGTCCTGGCTGATGACACCGAGGTCCGCGACCTCATTGCCACCCTTCGCCCAGCGCTCGGCCTCCTTGGCCTGCTGCTCGGCAGAAGCCGAACGGTTTTGCGCCAGTTGGACATCGCTGCGGGCCTGGCGGAGGCCATAGGAATCGACGTTGTCCTGCTGCTGCCGATCATCCACCAGCGAAACCATTCCCCGCTCACTGCGGAATTTCTGCAGGTTCTCGATGGTGTTCTGAAGTTCGATTTCCTGGGAAGCGGCCTCCTTCTTGAGGAGCGTGTACCCTTCGGAGGCCTTCAACATCTTGCGGTCCTGATTCTGGGTCAGGAAGGTGTCCACGAGCGTGTTCGCAAT
This sequence comes from Verrucomicrobiota bacterium, assembly GCA_025354845.1. Taxonomy (GTDB): domain Bacteria; phylum Verrucomicrobiota; class Verrucomicrobiia; order Limisphaerales; family UBA9464; genus CAIVQB01. The sequence goes on from JANXMD010000208.1 coordinate 2,128, forward strand.
ATCCTCGGCGCGCTTGGCGTTGGGATGCTCCACGCGGATTTCCACGAGACGGGTGAGGCGGATGGGAACCACCGTGATGTCCTTGGAGATGGCCAGCGCCTGGTCGACCTTCTTCTTGTAGCGCTCGTCTTCGTCCAGCTTGAGCTTCTGCTTCACGAGCTCGATGAGCGTACGCGAGAGCAGGTTGCGGTACTGAGTCTGGAGGTAGTCGGTATCCTTGCCGCCGTAGTTCACGATGTCGCGGACGCTGAGGACGCCGCTGGTCTCGGGATCAATCTGGAGGCGCACGACGGCCTCATAAATGGGCGTGGCCCGCAACGCGTACACGACGCCGAGGACGACGAACAGGGAGAAGAGGGCGACGATCAACCACCGGCGTTCAAGACAGACGTGCCAGTAGTGACGAAGCGCATTGACGTCGCGGTTGGATCCCGCGGCTTCCTGGATTTGTTGCTTTTGCTCCATACGGCGCTCCTTAGAAAATTCGCTCGCCAACCGTCACCACGTCCCCGGGATTGAGGTTAATCTTTTTCCCGGCCTGAACGCTTTTCTGCAGCTGGTCGTAGGTGTACTTGGTCACCTCGCCCGACTTGGCACGCTGCACCTTGATATCCTTCCGGTTGGCAAGACGGGTAAAATCGCCCGCCTGCGCAATGGCCTCAATGACGTCCACCGTGTGATCCGGAGGCAGCTGGACCCGGCCCGGACGCCCCACCTGACCGGCCACGCTCACGTACTGCTCGTCGTATTTCTCGATTTCGACCAACACCTGGGGATTGACCAAGTAATCCTGGTCCAGCCGATCGCGAATCTCCTTTTCAACCTCGGTGGTGGTCTTCCCGAGGACCTTCACGTCGCCGATAAAGAAGTAGTTGATGATGCCGTCCTCCGGAACACGGCGGGGAGCGCCCATGTCGGGTTCACCGAAAACACGGATGATCAACTGATCCCCGACGCCGATCCGGCGACCGGAATCCGCATCTTTGGCGGCAATGGGAAGAAGGAGAACGGCGAGCCCCAAAAGCAGGGAAAAGAGCCGGAATTGTGGTCGGTAGTTCATGGATCAGAAGCCAATGCCAATGCGAAAAGTGGCGCGATTGTCGGTATAGTCAATAGAGGGATGCGTTGCGGCAACGCGAGCATCCGAGAAGTGAGGATTGTAGGTCGTGAAGTCGTACGCGAGGCTGACCAAAAGCCACGGACGGGCCTGATAATTCAGCTGAATCCCAGCGCCCAGCACCGTTTCAGTGCGACCGAAGTTGCCAAGAATCGACTTGTACTGTGCCCGGCCGATGGAGTCGAAGAGCACGTTTCCATTGGCATCGGCGGCCAGCACGGCGACCGGTTGGGTCACCGAGCTGTAGTCGTACAGGTAACCGCTGGTCCGTACGCTCACGATCCACTTTCCTGAGATTCCGAGCGCGTGTTGGACTCCCAGGGTGAAGGAGTCGGCGATCAGCGTCTGACCGGTGTAGTACCCGGAAATGTCGGTCCGTCGGGAATAGGTGAGCGCCGCCTGGGTCAATGGCGTGGCCGTGTAAATCACCGAGACGTCGAAGGCCGGAGAAATGATCGAGGCGCCGTTGACCAGACCGGGGAAATCGCGGGTTTCCACACCCAGTTTTACGCTGCCCTGCAGCTTCGGGGAGAAATCGCCCCGGGCGCCAACGAAGCCGCCAATGAACTGGGAATGCGGACCCTTCCCGAGACCCGTGGAATTGGATCCGACCGCGGACTGCCCGTAGTACCCCTCCACCGTGAGAGCCAGCAGCTCAGCCGGGGTGTAGGCCCAGCCCAAGGTGCCCGACACATTGTCGTAGTCGTAAATCGGGAGCCCGTACTGGTAGTCCGCGCTGGAGTGGGCCCCCTTGGCGTAGATGGAGGACTTCTCGGTCAGGTCCACCTGGACATTGTAGATGTCGTCCAGGGTGTTCCGGTTGATCACCAGGCTCAGCAGGTTGAGGTAGCTCCCCCCACCCTGCGGGCTTGAAAGCATCGCGTAGGCATCGTGTCCGCGAATCGTGACCCCACCCACCCGGTAACTGGTTTCGAGGCTGAAGCGGTGCTGCATCCCATTTTCGGCAGGATGGTTGAGGTACAGCAGTTGGTCGTTCTGGTAGCTCAACAACGCCTTGTTGAAGCCCCCGTTGCCATACTCAACGGTGAGCCCGGGTGATACATAGCTCACCAGGTCGCTTTCGCGGGCGCGAATGACCGCCAGGTTGGTGGTAGCCGGTCCCAGCGCGAAGGTGCCGTTGGTGATGATCAGCGGTTTGAAAACAAACGCGGCGGTCGCCGCGTTGTTCCCGTAGAACACGTTGTCGGTGGCGATCGCCGAAACCGAAAGCTGGGGGCGGAAAATAAATCCGTGCCAGGGAATCGAAAGGATGTCGGCCGCCTCGAAATCGGAACCAAGAACGCATCCCGCACCCAGCAGTGTCATCCCGGCAATCCAGGGATAGATCCACCCCAACGCGGGCCGCGCGGGCAGGTTTGGCTTGTTCAAATTGGCGCTCAACGGATGCAAACTCGAAAATTGGCAGAGAATGGTTGCGGGCCCGTGTTGGCCCGCCAGCGACGGCGGACAACCCTTGGCAGCCGCGCGTTCAAACCACGTCCGACCAGAATTCAAAAGTTTAGGGGACAAGTAAATCCAAGAAACTTCCGGTCCAGCCTTCCCCAGGGGAACCAGGAACCCGACGCTCCCTCATTTTTATGTAGAGCCTTACCCTTCATCCCCCCTACTATTCCCCACCGATCCGCGGATGCAGTCTGCTCAACCTGTTGTTGTCCAGATATTTAACTGTAGCGCACCGCGGGTCTCGGAATCCAGTTCGTTTCCGGATCACGCACCTGACGGTTGGCTGCGCCTCGGCCTCCAATCGACGGGATGATTTTTCGGGAAACCGGACGGATCCGAGAACCGGTCGGTTTTGAGGATACTGAAATGAAGCATGGTTTAACGATTCGTCCGCAGGGAGCGCTGGATTTTGTCTCGCTGGGTGCGCTGGTGCACCGGCTGGACCCGGGGATCATCCCGTTCCGCAAGGCGACCCAGTGCCAAATCCACGTCAGCGGCGGCGAATTCAACGTGGCCGCCAACCTATCGGATTGCTTCCGTCGGCCTACCGGCATCGTGTCGGCGATGGTGAACTATCCGATCGGTGAACTGATCGCCGAGCGTGTCCGTGCCATGGGCGTGAAGCCGTTCTACAAGCGCTTTGAACATGACGGTGTCACCGGGCCAAACATGGCCACAGTGTACAGCGATCAGGGCAAGGGCGTGCGCGCCCCAGTGGTGTTCTACAACCGCTGCAACGAGGCGGCCGGGCAGCTCAAGCCAGGGGATTTCAACTGGTCCGAGATCTTCGGGGGCGGCGTGAAGTGGTTCCACAGCGGGGGCATTTTCGCCGCGCTGTCGGCCACGACCCCCGAGCTGATCATCGAGGGAATGAAGGCGGCCAAGGCCGCGGGTGCCGTGACCTCCTTTGACCTGAACTTCCGGGCCAAGCTTTGGAAGGTCTTCGGCGGCCAGGACCGCGCCGTGTCGACTCTTCGCCGAATCATGGACCATGTGGACGTGATTATCGGTAACGAGGAAGATCTTCAGAAGGGTCTGGGCGTGGCGGGGCCGGAGGTGGCCTCGGAGTCCAAGCTCGATACCGCGACCTTCTTCGGGATGATTGAGCGGGTGGTGAAACAGCATCCGAACGTCAAGGCGGTCGCCACGACGCTGCGGGAGGTGCACACCACGAACCGCCACAGCTGGAGCGCCGTGGCCTGGATCAATGGCCAGAGCTTTACCGCTCCGACTGCGGAGCTGGACGTGCTCGACCGCGTCGGCGGTGGCGACGGCTTTGCCGCCGGGTTCATTCACGGCCTGCTGGCCGGGGAGTCGGGCGAAGATGCGGTGCGTCTCGGCTGGGCTCACGGCGCGCTGCTCACCACCTTCCCCGGCGACACCACTATGGCCACCGAAGAAGAGGTCCGCGCCTTCGCCAAGGGCGGCTCGGCGCGCATCCAACGCTGAGTTCCAGCCCGGGGTCGAACCAAACCCCGAAAGACAACACCCCGCTCCGGGACAACTCGGGCGGGGTGTTTGCTTGGATGCGGGCTGCCGGTAGATGGGATCAGGCCGACTCGCCATCGGGACGGGCATCGAAATAAGACGCCTCCGAGGCCAGAAAACGGCCGGCGGCTTCAGCCTGCGACTCCGGGAAGACCGCGAGATCGAAGTAGAAGAATCGACGCAGGCGAGCGTAGCGCGTGAGGCTGTGGATCAAGCTCGCGTCGGATAGATGCGCGCGCAGCAGGAGCACTCCCTGATTGTCGTACACGACCACCGGGCCGTACCCCAGTTCGCGCAGCATCGGCAGCACCCGGTCGAACGGCTCCTTCGCCTTTCGCCACAGGCTGGGGTGAAACTCGAAGAAAACCACCGGCTGATCCTGCCGCAGGAGTTGACGTCCGCCCGCGAGAACCCGGCCATCAAAGCCATCCACGTCCACCTTGACCAACCCGACCGGCCGCAACTTGGGATGCTGTTCGATCAAGGCATCCAGGGTTTCCATCTTCACGGTTCGACCGGAACCGACGACCAGACGATTGGTGGCCGAGGCCGCGACTTCGGACACTGTGACCTCGGAGGACTGGTCGGACAGGTAACACTCCGCCAGCTCCGTAGCGGGAACGTCCTGCAGGTTCCGCTTCAATAGTTCCACAAACGCGGGGAAGCCCTCCACCAGCAGCAAGGCATCGCCCTCACGCGGCTCGGCCAGGACGGCACCGTCGCCAATGTTGGCTCCCACATCCACCAGTCGCAGCCCGCCGCGCTCAGCCCGGACAAACCGGCAAAGGCGACGAAGGTTGGAATTGTAGGTCTCGAATTCGGCGGTGTGGATGGCTAGATCGCTGTTGAATGGAACTACGATGGAGCGACCAAAGTAGGCGATTCGAACGGCGGGATTACCGAAGCGGAGCAGCAGCTTACGGAGGCCGCGGAAGAGGCGGCGGCGGAGCGGTCCTCCCTCGAGGCAGTGCTGATAGATCGATTGGAACATGAGGTTGAAGAATCAATCGGAGACAGAGACACGTATCGGCTTAGACGGTCACTTGCACCCGTCGCGCCACTCCGGCGAGCTGCCGTGGAACCAGGAACAGGCAGGGAATGACGACCACGATCATGTACGAGGTGGTAGTCGCCCAGACCACGCCTGTTAAGCCGAAACGTTTTCCCAACCACCACTTTGCGGGCACCGAAACCACGGCGAGGACGAGCGACAACACCAACTGAAGTCGCAGGAGGGACAGCGAATTCCAGAATACCGCCACGGTGGCGCCGAGCGCCGCCAGGATGTTCCACGAAGCCAGGGACCAGAGCAGCGGCATCGACACCGTCACTGGTTTTCCAACCCAGAGCGGAATGAGCCAGGGTCCGGTCGGCAAAAGCACCGAGGCCGAAACGATTCCGAAAACGAGGGAGATGCCGAGCGACGAATATAGCAGCCGCCGCACCCAGGCGATTTCGCCGCGCGCGATCGCCTCAGCGTAGGCGGGCCACAGCGGGACCACACACAGCAACTGGATCGACTGGATGATCTGGAAGGGACGTTGATGGAAGGTGTATTGTTTGACCGCCGGCTGACCATGCAGGTGGGCAATGATAAGGTTGTCGAGCTGGTAGTTCGCCACCTGAAGGAGATTGAGCCCAAGGAAGACGGCGCCGGTTTGAAGCATCAGGATTCCATATGACCGGCGGAATGCGGAGAGCTCGGGGAGGAGCCAGGGTCTTTGCTTCCGAAGCAGGTGCCACCCATTCAAGACCGCCGCAAAAAGCGGTGGCACCAGTAGAGTCGCCAGCAGCACCGGCAATGTCGCGTGGCGCGAGGAAGCCACCGCCAGCAACATCAAGGAGAGCAGGCCGGAGGAGGCGAGAAACCAGGAGGTGATGTGGCTCTCCTGGAACGAGAGCCGGGCCCGTTCGATCAGCGACGTCGGAACCGTGGCGCAGAACAGCACCACACCGACCAGAACCATCCTCCTTGCCTCCGCCATCTCCCCGGCGGCAGACGGCTTCAACGCGAGAACCCAGCGCAGGTCGACGGTCAGAGTCAGAGTGACCAGTACAGCCAGCCCAATCAGGGCCACACCGGAGAGCAAAAACACCGCGGAGGAGAACAACCGGGTGCACTCCTCGCGATCCTCCCTCGCGGCGGCGCGGGCAAGGTGCGTGATGAGGGCGTTGCCGATGCCAAGATCCACCCAGGTCAATCCGGTGATCAGCGAGGTGATCAAGATCCAGGTTCCCATCCGCTCGTCATTCAGGTACCCGGTCCAGCGAAGGCTCGCCAGCATCAGGATAAACGTGAGGCCTTTGGCCACCAGCTGACTGCCCGCGGAGAGGGCCACCCGGGCGAGACGTGATTGCCCCCTCGAACCGGAGGCGGCTCCCTTCCCCAGCGCCTGGAGCGCTTTTTGAATGAGTGTCACAGGAGCAGTGGGCGGCTGGCTGCGGGCGCCGCATCGACACCGGTTTTTCGAGAGGGATCCTCCTGTCCTCGGGAAACCGGGCGCCCGGCCTTGCGGGACGCCCGATCCCTTCCGTCCACGCCGAATTTAGGCGTTGTAGGTGCTGGAGCTCACACGGCCGCCGGTGCCGGTCCAGTTGGTGTGGAAAAACTCGCCGCGCGGCTTGTCCACACGCTCGTATGTGTGGGCACCGAAGTAATCGCGCTGGGCCTGGAGCAGGTTCGCCGGGAGACGCGGATTGCGGTAGCCGTCGAAGAACGCCAGCGCCGTGCTGAAGGCCGGCACGGGGATACCCTTCTTAACCGCCAACGACACCACATTCCGCCAGCCCTTCTGGCTCCGCTTGATCTCGCCGCGGAAATAGTCGTCGAGCAGCAGGTTGGTGAGCTTCGGGTTGTTGTCGAAGGCTTCCTTGATGCGGCCCAGAAAGCGGGACCGGATGATGCAGCCGCCGCGCCACATGAGGGCGATGCCACCGTAGTTAAGGCTCCAGCCGTACTCCTTCGCCGCGGCGCGCAGGAGCATGTAGCCCTGAGCGTAACTGACGATCTTGGAGGCATAGAGGGCGCTCATGATGTCGGCGATCAGCGCCTTCTTCTTCTCGGCATCCTTGGCCTGAGCCAGCGCGGCGCGCGGGCCCTTCAGCTTGCGGGCGGCCTTCACGCGCTCGTCCTTCATCGCACTCACGCAGCGGCTGAAGACGGCCTCGGCAATCAGCGTGACCGGCTGGGCCAGGTTGGCGGAATCGATGACCGTCCATTTGCCCGTGCCCTTCTGGCCGGCGGTGTCGAGGATCTTGTCCACCAGCGACGTGCCATCCTCATCCTTCTTCGCGAGGATGTTCGCGGTGATCTCAATGAGAAAGCTATCCAGCTCGCCGGCGTTCCACTCCTTGAACACCGCCGCCATCTCGTCGGCGGTCATGCCCAAGCCGTCGCGCATCAGGCTATAGGCCTCGCAGATCAGCTGCATGTCGCCGTACTCAATGCCGTTGTGGACCATCTTGACGTAATGGCCGGAGCCGCCGTTGCCAACCCAGTCGCAGCAGGCCGTACCGCCGTCCACCTTGGCCGAGATTCCCTGGAAGATTTCCTTCACGTGCGGCCAGGCCGCCGCACTGCCGCCGGGCATGATGCTGGGACCGAAGCGGGCGCCTTCTTCACCACCGGACACCCCGGTACCGATGTACAGGAGACCGCGAGCTTCGAGCTCCTTCACGCGACGGTCGGTGTCGTTGTAGAGCGAGTTGCCGCCGTCGATGAGGATGTCACCCGCCTCCAAATGGGGGACGATCTGCGCGATGAATTCGTCCACCGCGGAACCGGCCTTGACCATCAGCATGATGCGACGGGGGCGCTTGAGCTTGGACACCATCTCCGCAATGGAGTGGGCGCCTTGGATCCGCGTGCCCTTGGCCTCATTGGCCAGGAAGTCGTCCACCTTGGAAGTGGTGCGATTGTACGCCACGACATTGAAGCCGTGGTCGTTCAGGTTGAGGATGAGGTTTTGGCCCATCACTGCGAGGCCGATCACTGCGATGTCACCGGTAGGATTCATGGATGAAACAACGAAAAGACTCAATTGGACCGTCCCCCGGGGGGACGAAAGAGCGGTCAGACTAGTCTCCGTTGGGAAATTCAGGCCAGCGGGAATTTCAACCCCTGGCCTCTCCTGCTTCCCGATTGGCGTTCGGCTCCCTAGGGAGTAGGGTCCAGCTTCATGATGCTTCGTCCGCTGGCTTTCCTCGCGGCGTCGGTGTCCCTCGGGGTCACCCTGGCGCCTGCCGAAACGGTCACCGTGTCCCCGGTACCGCGGTTTTCCGTCACGAACATGGACACCTCGGTTCGACCCGCCGACGATTTCTACCGTTTCGCCGCCGGGACCTGGGTGAAGCAGAATCCGGTACCCGCCGACAAGTCGCGTTGGAGCGGGTTCGATGAGCTTGCCGAACGGAATTGGCAACTGATCCACGAACTCCTCGAAACCAGCGCCCCCGCGGGAAAGGGGACTTCCGGTCCTCGCAAACAGGTGGGCGACTTCTATGCGGCGGCAATGGATACCAACCGCATCGAACGGCTGGGATTCAAGCCAATCGAACCGGAACTCCGGGAGATCGCCCACCTCCACAACCTCCGAGAACTCGTCCAATTCCTGGCCCGGTTGCATTTGGAAGGGGTGAATCCGCTGTTCGGCGACGGCGTCGGGGCCGACGCCAAGAACAGCTCGGTCTACGTGTACGAGCTCGGCCAGGGCGGCCTCAGCCTGCCAGATCGGGACTACTACCTCGCCGACGGGTTCGCTTCGCAGCGGGAAGCCTACCTCAAGCACATGGAGGCGATGTTCCGACTGCTCGGGGAATCGGAGCCGGACGCAAAGCGGGAGGCCGCCACCGTGCTCAGCGTCGAGACGGAACTCGCGCGAGCCTGCAAATCACGGGTGGAACTGCGTGACCCGAACGCCAATTACAACAAGTTGACGGTCCGGGAGCTTGAGCGGTTGGCGCCGACGCTCCCTTGGAAGGAGTACCTGGAGGCGTCCGGTCTGGGGAAGATCCAAGAGCTGGTGGTGGGTCAAAAGGGATTCGTCACCGCCATTGGAGGATTGGTGACTTCTCGCCCGCTGGAGGACTGGAAGAGCTACCTCCGCTGGCACGTGATCAGCGAGGCGTCCCCCCATCTGCACCGCGCCGCTTCGGAGGAGCATTTCCGCTTCTACGGAACTCAGCTTCGGGGGCAACCGCAGCAGGAGCCCCGGTGGCAGCGCGCGGCCAAGGTCATCGATGGGTCGATCGGCGAGGCGCTCGGACAGCTCTTCGTCGAGAAACACTTTCCCCCGGCGGCACGCGCCCGGATGGAAGACATGGTCGGCAACATTCGCACCGTGTTTCAGGACCGCTTGAGCCATCTGTCCTGGATGAGCGATGCCACGCGGACCAAGGCGCTCGCCAAGTTCGATCGCTTTACCCAAAAGATCGGCCATCCCGAGGTATTCCGGGACTATCGGAGCGCGTCAATCCGTCGCGACGACTACCTCGGCAATATCCGTCGCGCCGCGCGATTCGAAGCCCGCCGCGAGATCGCCCGGGTTGGCAGGGCCGTGGACCGCCGCGAATGGCACATGACCCCGCAGACCGTGAATGCCTACTTCAGCCCCCTGCAGAACGAGATCGTGTTTCCCGCTGGAATCCTTCAACCGCCCTTCTTCGACGTGACCCTTGACGACGCAGTGAACTACGGAGCGATCGGCGTGGTGATCGGACACGAGATCACCCACGGCTACGATGATCAGGGCCGGAAGTTTGACGCCGACGGCAATCTCAATGACTGGTGGACGGCTGCCGATGCGGCAGAATTTGACGCCCGGGCGCAGAAGGTGGTGGATCAATACGGCGCCTACGAGGCGCTTCCCGGACTGAAGGTGAACGGACGTCTCACGCTGGGAGAGAACATCGCCGATCTGGGCGGGACCAGCATCGCCTACGAAGCCCTGCAACGAGCCCTGGCGAAGCATCCCGAGCGCCGGAAGTCCCTAGAGGGCTACACCCCCGAACAGCGTTTCTTCCTTTCCCTCGCGCAGCTCTGGCGCACGACTTGGCGGGAGGCGGAGCTTCGCCGACGGAATGTAGTGGACCCCCACAGTCCGGGCCAATTCCGCGCCGTCGGGCCTCACGTGAACCTGCCGGAGTTCTTCCAGGCTTTTGGTATCCACGAGGGCGATCCGATGTGGCGCCCGGAATCCCAGCGCGCCAAGATCTGGTAGTCCCCCTGTCCTTCAAGCCTCCTGGACGCGCAACCAGCTCCGCATCGTGCGAAACGGGATGAACGACGTCACCGGCTTGTCGAACAGCGACTGCGGATTCTTGGCGGTGGCCACTCCCAGCGCGAGGCCGAGGAAGATCGCCGGTCGAACCTCGTTATAGAAGGGTGGCGAGGTGGGCATGTTTGCGTACAGGATGAAGAACGCAATGCACAGACAGCCGACCAGGGAAACATCCGTACCCGTCCTCCTCAGTTCCTCGATTCTCCGAATGGGAATCCAGATAAAGACGGTAATCCAAACAAGGATACCGGCGATCCCCTGACGCACCACCAGCTCGAAAAGTCCCACGTGCAGGACCATTTCGGAGCGTGAGTCGACAAACCGCGAGGCCGTGTCGGTTTCGTCGTCACGGCCGGCCACGCCGTAGGGATTGGAGAATCCGATGCCCAGAATCGGGTTGCGCTTGATCAGGTCCCAAGTGTAGTCGAAATCGCGCTCGTACTCCGCATTGCTGGCGGAGAGGTCCCCCTCGTCATGAAGCGCGAACGAGCGCAAACGCTCCATGGCGACATCTCCACCAAAGGCGGCGAAAAACATCACGCCGCTGACCACCGCCACCATCACGTTGACCGACAGAATCGGCAGCAGCTGGCGCAAGAAGACGCGTTTTGCGTAGGCGTGGATCATGAACCCAAAAATAACCGACGCGACGGTCACCACGATGGTCGCTCGGCGAAAACTGGCGATCGGGAGGAACAGGAGAACCAGGGCGGTCAGCATCCACCCGAAGGCGGCGCGGGACTTGCCGGCCTCGAAGTTGGAGGCAGTCCGCTGGATGGCGATAAAGAGATAAAAAATCCCGAACACCATGAACCCGGCGTCCAGAGCCACGCTTCGGATACCACCGGTGATCTCGATGCCTTCACCCATCACAAAATTGTAGGTCGAGTAGATGAACCGAAAGATGTAAGGCGGCAGCGCGCCCATGAGCATGGGTCGGACGCAGTTTGAATTGCGGGAAACCGAGGCCGCCATGGCCACGATGGCGAAGGTCAGGATGTGGCGCGAACCGGTTGACAGCAGATAGAGGCCGCTACGGACATCGAAGGCGCTTCGAATCGAAGCGGCGACGCCAAACGCGAGGAGGAACAGGAAAATGAATCCGTTCCGCGAAAACCCGAGATTCTTGTTCCGGGTGGAGATCAGCGCCATCGTGCTGAAGATGACGGCCCCACAGCAGAGCCCGTAGCGGAATAGGGTCAGCCACAGCTCCTGATCGGGAAGGAAATTGCCGGCGAAGAGGTTGTCCTGCGCGTTCTGCATCTGGACGTCGCACAGGCACATCAAGAAGCCGAAGAGCATAAAGGCATTACGCAACAACGGCGTCATGCCACTGGATTGAATCGGTGTCATTTCACACCCCGCACGACATTCTGAACCAGCGCCAACCGCAGTTCGCCGAGATCCGGCAACAGTTCACAGTTCAGTCCCTCGCGGGAGGGCCGCACAATAGAGACCAGAACGACGCTGGCACAACCGGTTTCCGCGCCGGGTTCCGACGGTCGCCGATTCCACCGGGTAGACTCACCCTCCCTTGGGCCCGGAATGGAGCGCGTGGAGCACTTCCAGGGCGCGGTGTGCGACAAAGCGGCGGGAGGCACTCCAGCAGCGGGGGAGAAGCCCCAGTTTCAGGACGTCCCGCTGGATCTGCCAGGTTTCAGCCAGGCTCTTGTAGGCTTTTTTCATGGAAGTCCCGCCGACCCCAAACTCAGCCACCGGTCGATTGAGGTAACACGCAGTGCCCCCCTTCAGGAAGCAACGGGCCGAGATGTAGTAGTCCGAACTGACCGGGTAGCCGAGGTCGTAGGCTGGCACGTCCAACAACTCGCGCCGGTAGAAACTGGCTTGGTGCATGGCCGGAATGCCGTGGCGAATCGAGGACGCCAGCGGCCGCGGAGGACGATTGCGGGTCGACCCGTCCTCAAATCGGAACAGACAGCCCGCATAGCACAAATCAGGAAGTCCCGCCTGCTCGAAACAGGAACGCACGTCGGCCAGGCAGTCGGCATCCGCGAAGCAGTCGCCACCGTTCATGTAGACCACGTACCGTCCGGTCGCCATCGCGGTGCCCTTGTTCATCGCATCGTAGATCCCGCGGTCCCGTTCGCTCACCCACCGGAGACGGGAGTCCGAGATTCCGCGGACGTAGTCCACCGTGCCGTCCTGGGAGGCGCCATCCACGATGATCCACTCGAAGTCCGTGCAGGTCTGGCTCTCCACCGATCGATGGGTCCGCTCGATGCCTGCCCGATCATTGAAGACGACGGAGATAACGGAAAAGAAAGGGGCAGGGTTCACCGGCTTGGGGCAGTTCAAAGTCGTTGGGCTCAGAGGTGCGCTGGCAAACCGAGGAGCTCATCCGCCGTTTGCCGGACGAGTGCGTGCGGAATGTCCGTGATGCACAACGCCCGGGGATGGATGCACTGCCAGTTGCACCCGTAGCAGGGGAGCTTCCAGTCCAGCCAGCGTTGTCGCGAGGATCGTCGCCAGGGGGCGAAGATGCCGTGATGGGCACCACCGATCAATGCGATCATCGGCGCGTCGGCGGCGCCTCCCAGGTGCGCGGTTCCGGTATCCGTGGAAAACAACAGCCGGGCGCGATCGATGGCGTTTATGAGCGCCGGCATGTCCTGGGTAAGCATCACCTCCACCTCCGGAACGCCCAACTGGCGCAACGTGGCAGCGTCCCCGGACAGCCGGCTGAACTGGGACGGCGCAGATAGCAGCCGCATGCCCAGGTGATGGCGGGAAGCCAAGTGACGACCGAGATCCGCGATCATCGGCAAAGGGATGTCCTTGAGTGCGTGGGAGCCGTACGGCGCGACCGCCACCCAGGACTCGCGGGGCACCGAGGGGCGAGGCGCGAGACGCGGGACACATTGCTCAGGAGTGGCGGCGGGACCCGGAAGCAGGCTCATCACTGCATGATGGCACTCCAGATCGAGACACCAACCCGGTCGCGCTTCCCGCGGCCAATCGCGCTGGCGGTCAAATCGCAACCGCGAGGCCGTCCATTCCTTGTCAAAGGCGTTCGGCGGATGCTGCAGCCCGTAGGATCGCCGGTGGGGAATCGATGCCAGCAGCAGGTCCTGGTGGAGATAGCGGTGGTGGCGGAGCGAGATGAGCTCGTCAACGCCCTGTTGAAACACCGGGCTGCCCCGCAACCGGCGGAGAATGGACCAGCTCCGCCAAAGGCGTCCCGAAAACGGAGTGACGACTGCGAGTTCCACTCCCGGGAATTCGTGACGGGCCAAAGCCTCCGCGATGGGCGATGTGATCAGGACGCAGTGCTCAGGTCCGTAACGATCGACCAGGGTATGAATCGCCCCCACGGCGAGCACAAAGTCTCCCAGGCCGTCCGCCTTGAAAATGCCCACCCGGCGCAGCGGCCGTTCGGGTATCCGTCGACGCGGGAACATCGCGTGGTACAGCGGCACATTTGCCCACGCACCCGCGGTCCGCAGGCACCGTTGGAGAGTTCCAGCCATCGACGGAGGTGGACCGGGGCTAGCGCGTCCCCCCGGATTCCAGCCGGTCGACATACTGGCGGACCGCCTCGCGAAGCGGCGTGGGAGTATAGCTCACGCCCGCGGCCGCGAGCTTCCGCATCGTGGCTTCGGTGAAGTATTGATACCGCTCGCGCAGGTCCTCGGGCATGGGGACATACTCGATCTTCGGCTCTCGACCCAGCGCCAGAAACACCGCTTCAAGCAGGGCACGGAACGACGATGCCTTCCCGGTACCCAAATTGAACAATCCCGATACCTTCGGCTGACGTTCCAGATCGCGAATGACCGCGACGACGTCTTCGACGCTGATGAAATCCCTCAGCTGCCCGCCGTCGGTATAGCCTTCTTTATGCGATTGGAAGAGGCGGACCACACCTTCCTTTCGAATCTGGTGAAACCCGTGGAACACCATGGAGGCCATGCGCCCCTTGTGGCCCTCGCCATATCCGAACACGTTGAAGAACTTGAGGCCGACCGATTGTGCCGGCGTCGGACGTCCCGCCTGGATCTCCGCCTCTACCCACAGATCGAAGTCGTGCTTCGACTTCCCGTACAGGTTGAGCGGCTTCAAGCGGTGAAGATCCGCCTCATCATCGAATCCCTCGTTGCCATCGCCATAGGTCGCGGCACTGGAGGCGTAGACGAGCCGCGAGCCGTGCCGCGAGCACCAGGTCCACAGCCGACGCGAGTAGTTGAGATTGTTCTCCTCGAGATACGGCCAGCGCATCTCGGTGGTGGCGCTGCACGCGCCCATGTGGAGGATCACCTCGGGACGGATTCGGTCCGTCTCCAGGGCTTGGAGGAACTGTTCATGATCCAGGAACGGGATCCCGGGAACCGTCTCCTGCGGATTCGGCCGACCTGGGCGAATGGGGTGGTCCACCGCGAGCACCGAGGAAGATGCTGTCGAACCCCCCTCAGCAAAGGCGTCGAGCAAACGACCCCCGATGAAGCCGGCGGCACCGGTGATGACAAGGCGTGGATCCAGGGGCATGAGAGACAATGCGGAGGCTTTTA
>JANXMD010000225.1 GCA_025354845.1 Verrucomicrobiota bacterium
AAACACCGTTTTTCGTTTGGAATCGCAATCGCCGGAACCTTGGCGATTCTGCTGATGGCCAGCCCCGGGTTCGCCGCCCTGGTGACGCAGTCCACCGATACCGTGACCGAGTCGGCGGCTTCCCAGTTCCCGGGCGCACCCTCGCTCGGGTCGCTCTTGGGGACCGCGGGCGCCTTGGTTTGTCTCGGCATTCTGACGGTTGCCGGACTGATGCGGTCCCGGTCCCGCACCGTCTGAAGTTTTTTCACCGATTCTCGCAACGGGCGCTGTTTCCCTCGGGAAGCCGGCGCCCGTTTTGATTTCAATGCAGGGCGAAGTGCGGGAGTTTTCCGCCTTTTCGGGACTGGGCGAGACGGACCAGATCGGCGAGCGCACTCGGACGGAGCTTCCCGCCGGCGATCACCCGCGTCCCGGGTTCAAGGACCGCCACGCAGACCGAGATCTCGCGGTCGTCTGCTGCAAACTCATCCGCATAGATCACCACGAGGTCATCGCCATCGCGGACCTGCGCCACGCGCTGCCAATGACTCATTTCCATCTCGCGATCCAGCGACTCGAAGTTCGTTGCGGTAGTGGCGTGGGAGGAAAGGGATCGTCCGGTCCAGACGCTGACTTCCCCTTCGCGTACGGCCTCCAAGGCCAGCTTCGCCTCCTGCGGTAGGGGCGTCGCGCCTGCGACTAGCCGCCCCAGGAGCAGCGGAATCCGCCCCACCCGGGCGTCGACCTGGGTCTCGGTTCTTTCGTCAGCGCCTTCGGCCCTCTCAACGAGGTGGGAGCGGAGCAGGGCGATGCCGGTCGAGACTCGCGATCCACTATGGGACTCCATCCAAAGCGCCGCCGCCGCGACGAAAGGAATGGCCATGCTCACTAGGATCATTCCGACTAGTAGCCGCCGGGTGTTTTTCCAGAAGGCTGAGCTTCCGTTGCCGGAAGGGGGAGCTGCCCCAGCCGAAGGCGGATGCGAGCGGGCGTCATCGGGTTGGAGACTCATGTGGATGAGTTGAGTTCGGAGGATGGGCGCGTCGAGGCGTCAAGGTTTCTTCGACGCACCCGAATCGTCCTGTTTCTTGGCGGGGATCGGGAGATGCTTCAGCGGCTCGATGCCAAAACGTTCACCCAAGGTCGCCAACTTCTCCGGGCGGATGTCGCCCGACACGTGAACCACCACGGCCTGGTGCTTGGATTCGAGGACCGTCACGACAATGCCCTGGACCACTTCGCTACCCTGGGTGCGGACGTGCACCGCAACCTCTTGGTCAGCCTCGGACACGGACACCACGCGCTCCCAGCCGGCGGCATCGAGGGACTTGCGAAGGGCGTGCACATGATCTGTGTTGGCGGAGCGATTCGAGTCATCGAGGCCGATGACGTGCACGCGAACGCTGCGGATGCCCCCCAGCAATTCGGCAACCTCCGGCTGATCCTTGGCGGCGAGCCGGGCGGCCATGCCGAGGAGGTTGTCCCGGAGGTTGACCTCGACGAATTCGCCACCCTTCTTCGGGGGCGTCCAGGTGCCGAGATCCACGCTGATGGATTGTGCCGGACTGGAGTCGGCGGCGACCGGCAGCGCAATCCAGACAGACAGCGCGGCAGCGACGGCCGGCGCGGTGCGGTGGAGGAGACGAGTGAAGGGAGATTTCATGAAGGTGACGGGAATGAGTTGAAGTGAACCGGAGGATTCCGGTGGCTTCATCACCCGCGACCCACCTCTCGGGTTTCAGGAAATCTTGTGGCCGTTTTCGGATCCGAGTTCCAGAAACGAAAAACGGCGGCCGTTTGGCCGCCGTTTGGAGAGTGGAAAACTCGGTGGATGCGCACCGTCGCGCCGCCGTTACTTGCCCGCGGGCTCGATCGCCAGCAACTCGACGTCGAAAATGAGGGCGCTGTTGGGTCCGATCTTCGGTCCAGGG
This sequence comes from Verrucomicrobiota bacterium, assembly GCA_025354845.1. Lineage (GTDB taxonomy): Bacteria > Verrucomicrobiota > Verrucomicrobiia > Limisphaerales > UBA9464 > CAIVQB01. The sequence goes on from JANXMD010000225.1 coordinate 1,911, forward strand.
CTCTGCTCACCGTAGGCGAGGTTGGAGGGTAGGAAGATCTGCCACTTGTCGCCTTCCTTCATCATCAGCAGCGCTTCGGTCCAACCCTTGATGACACCGCCGACTGGAAAGCTGATCGGCTCGCCGCGCTGCACCGAACTGTCGAACACCGAGCCGTCGATGAGGGTGCCGTGGTAGTGGACCTTCACCGTGTCGGTGGCCTTGGGAGTGCGGCCGGTGCCGGACTTGTTCACCTTGTACTGGAGCCCGGTGGCGGTCGCTTTGACGCCTTCCTTTTTGGCGTTCGCTTCGAGGAACGCCTGGCCCTTCTTCAAGTTTTCATCGCCGGCGGCCTTCTGGCGCGTTTCCACCTTGGCCATGAGCTCGGCTTGGAACGCAGTCAGCACCTGCTTCATCTCCTCGGGAGTGAGGGTGAGCTTGTCAGCGAAGGCATCGGAAAGGCCCGCGGCGACTGCCTTCGGGTTCAGATCAAGCTCTTGACGCTTCATGTTGATCCCGATGTCGGCACCAATCGCGTAGCTCACGCGGACCTTGGGATCCTTGAGATCGAGCTTGTCCTGGGCGAGGGCGATGGAGGCGGGGGCCATGAGGAGGGTGAGGGCGAGAGAACGGAGTCGGGGTGAGGTCATGTGACAGAGTTCAGATTGTCCCGGCTGGTCCCGCGACCGGTCCGGCACGGAAGAGCGGGCGCGGGGTGAGGGAGGTGTTAGTGGGTCGCTTTTTTGCGAGAAAACACGTGGGTGGCATGGCCGAAGAAGACCTCGGCCGATTCCATCAGCGTCTCCGAAAGGGTCGGGTGCGGATGCACGATTGCGGCCAGATCTTCCGCAGTCGCGCCCATCTCGACGGCAATGGCGCCTTCGCCGATGAGTTCGCCGGCACCATGGCCGACAATGCCAACGCCGAGAATTCGGTGGGTCTCCGGCTCCAGAATGAGCTTGGTGAGGCCGTCGGTACGGTCGTAGGTGAGCGCACGGCCCGAGGCGCCCCACGGGAACTTCGCGACTTCAAACGCGATGTTCTTCTGGCGGGCTTCGGATTCGGTAAGGCCCACCCACGCGACCTCGGGGTCGGTGAAAACGACCGCGGGAATCGCGTAGTCGTGGTTCACCGCCGAGCCCTCGCCGGCGATGTTTTCCACGGCGATGCGGGCTTCCTTGCTGGCCTTGTGCGCCAGCAGAATGCCTCCGGCGATGTCGCCGATGGCGTAAATATTCGGGTCCGCCGTGGCCATGTGCTCATCCACCTTGATGAACCCACGCTCGTCCTTTTGAACCTGGGTATTCTCCAGCCCCATATCCTGGCCGTTCGGAGTGCGACCCACCGACACCAAAACGCGGTCGTAGAGTTCCTCAAGCTTCTGGCCGTTGAACTCGGAGGTTACCTTGATCTGTTTCCCGACGGTCTTGATCTCGAGGACCTTCGACTTGAGACGGACTTCCTTGAACGCCTTCTTGGCGTAGGCGGCGACCGGGCGGGCGAGGTCGGGATCCGCACCGGCAAGGATGGCTTCCATCGCTTCGATCACGGTCACCTTCGAACCCATCGAGGCGTAGACGGTACCGAGCTCCATGCCGATGTAGCCGCCACCGATCACCAGCAGGTTCTCGGGAATGTCCGGAATCTCAAGGGCCTCGGTGGAGGTCATCACTCGGGGGTTGCCAAGGTCAAAGGCCTTCGGCATGGCGGGGCGAGAGCCCACGGCCACGATGGCCTTCTCGAACTTCACGAACTTCTGTCCTTCCGGAGTCTCCACGCGGAGGGTCGAGGAATCCTCAAAATGGCCGCGACCGTACAAGACGGTGACGCCGCGCATTTTCGCGAGGCTCGAAATGCCCTGGGCGAGCTTTTCGAGGATGCCATCTTTCCAGGCACGAAGTTGGGTCAGGTCGATCACCGGCTCGGAGAAGCGGATTCCGCGGTGTGCGGATTCGCGTGCCGAGACGATGGCGTGACTGGCGTTGAGCAGGGCCTTGGACGGGATGCACCCGCGGTTCATGCACACGCCGCCGAGGCGCGAATCACGTTCCACCAGGATCACCTTGCGTCCGAGGTCGGCCGCGTAAAAGGCGGCCGCATAGCCACCGGGCCCGCCGCCCACCACCACGATGTCTGTCGAAATCGGTTCCATGGAGCGATGTGGATGCGATGGGATTACAGCTTCACGTCAGATTCGGTGAATTCCTGGAGGGCCTTGACCAGATCCACCGTGAACCGCGCCGCGCTGCCACCGTCAATGATGCGGTGATCGTAGCTGACCGTGATGGGCATCATCGGGCGCGCCTCGATCTTGCCGTCGGCGGTGACTACCGGCTTTAGCTGGGTTTTGCCGATCCCGAGAATTGCCGACTCCGGCTTGTTAATGATCGGCGTGAAATGACCGCCGCCGATGGCCCCTTGATTGGAAATGGTAAACGTGCCGCCCTTCATGTCGTCGGCACCGACCTTGCGATCACGCGCCTTCTCGGCAATGGCGGCGAGCTCCTGCGCGATCTGCAGCAGCGACTTCTTGTCGGCGTCGCGCAGCACCGGGACCAGCAGTCCAGCGTCGGTGTCGACCGCGATGCCAATGTGGTAGTACTGCTTGAGCACCAGGGTTTGGGCGACCTCGTTGACGCTTGAATTGAAGCGCGGGTGGCGTTTCAGAGCGGAAACCAGCGCCTTGATGATGAACGGCGTCGGAGTGAGGCGGGCGCCGGCTTTTTCATAGGCGGCCTTGTACTGCTTGCGTAGGGCCTCGATGTGGGAGAGGTCGGCATCGTCAAACTGGGTGACGTGCGGGAGACTGACCGAGTTCTCCACCATGCGTGCGGCAATCACCTTGCGCAGCTCGGTGAGCGGCTCGGAGACCACCGGGCCAAACACGGAAAAGTCGGTGGAAACCGGTGCGAAGGACAGGCCCTTGGGTTCATCGGCGTACCGGCCGGCGCGGGCGACGGCCCGTTCCAGGCGGGAAACGTAGCGGGCGAGATCGGTGAGAACCACCCGGCCGCCGGACTCGCTACCGGTCACGCGGCTGAGCGGAATGCCCATTTCGCGGGCCACCTTCCGGACGTATGGGGAAGCCGCCGGAATGGGGCCGTCTTCACCGGCATCGACGGCGAGCGGGGCGTCATCCTCATCGTCCTCAACGATTTGGGCACGTCGGGCAGGGCGGGCGGCACTTGCGCCGGCCTTGGCCGCGGCGGCGGGAGCAGGGGAGGCGCCACCAGAGGCACCGGTCAGGGTCAAGATGACCGCGCCCACGGAAATTTTCTCACCTTCGCGGACGCGGATCTCCGCCACGGTCCCGGCAGCACTCGACGGAATCGGCGCAACCGCCTTTTCCTGTTCGAGTTCGATGATGGTCTGGCCGGCGGTGATGGCATCGCCCGCCTTGACGAGAATGCTGACCACCGTGCCGCTGTCTGCACTGTCGCCAATCTTCGGAAGTCTTACGTCCATAAATGGAGGGCAGAATCTGGAGGACGAACGGCGCGGGGGAAAGGGATTTTTGGATTGGAGACCGGGGAAGCCGTTTTCCCGTCGCCGGGAATTGACCCAAATCCGGGTTTCCCGCCGCGCTTTTCCCGCTATCGTCGCCTCGCCGAATGGTTCTAGAGCTTCTTCAACGTCGGGTCCGCAATTTCCTCCGGGAGCTCGGCGAATTGGCCGAGATCACCTGGGAAGCCGTGGTGTCGCTGCGTCATCAAAGGCCTTCCTGGCACGACTTTGTGTCGCAGCTGCAGTTCGTGGGCGTGAATTCCCAGAGCGTGGTGATCACCACCGGGGCCGCCACCGGCATGGTCCTGTGTGCGCAGACATACTTTCAGTTCCACAAGGTCAAAATGGACACCGCGACCGGCGCGGTGGTGAGCGTCGGCATGGCCAGCGAACTGGGGCCGGTCCTCGCCTGCCTGATGCTGACCGCCCGCGTCGGGGCTGCCATGGCTGCCGAGCTGGGCACCATGAAGGTGACCGAACAAATCGACGCCCTCCGGACCCTGGCGACCCACCCGGTGGACTACCTGGTCGTCCCGCGCCTTCTCGCCTGCACCGTGGCGGCGCCGCTGCTCACGGCCGAGGCAGTCGTGGTGGGGATCATCGCCAGCTGGTTGGTCGGCGTTCACCTGCTGGGCATTGACAGCGCCTACTACCTGGCAAACATGAATCGCTACACCAGCCCGGAGGACGTCCTCACCGGACTGATCAAATCCACCCTGTTCGGGGCGGCCATTGCGATGATTGGTTGCCATAAGGGCCTCTCTTGTCGCGGCGGCGCGGAGGGTGTGGGGCGCGCCACCACCGAGTCCGTGGTCAGCTCGAGCATCACGATTTTGGTGACCAATTTTTTCCTCACCCTGTTTCTTACCCGCCTGTTCAAGGTTTGATTCCCAGCCCGATCCTTCGGTTTCCCCTACATGATTGAGGTTCGCAATGTGACCAAGCGGTTTGGCTCCCAGGAAGTGCTGCGAGGGGCGTCCTTCTGCATCGAGAACGGCGAGGCGGTGGTCATCATTGGTCGCAGTGGCGGTGGGAAGAGCGTGCTGCTCAAGCACCTGATCGCCTTGCTGCAGCCCGATTCCGGGCAGGTGTTGGTAGCCGGTCAGAATCTCTGCTCCCTCACCGAGCGGGAGCTGCTCAAGGTGCGGCGCCGCTTTGGAATGCTGTTCCAGGGTGCGGCGTTGTTTGATTCGTTGAACGTGTTTGAGAATGTCGCCTTCGTCTTGGAACGCGAGCGCACCCACACGCAGGCGGAGATCCGCCGTTTGGTGGCGGAGGCGCTGGAGTGGGTGGAGCTTCCGGGCATCGAATTGAAGAAACCGGCGGAACTCTCCGGCGGCATGCGG